>NZ_JBFBAD010000086.1:0-41031 GCF_040682075.1 Actinoplanes sp. NPDC051411
CACAACTCCGGTCCCCCCGGCGCCCCGCCGGGGACCCGCCGGGCGGACAGCTCTGGGTGTCCGCCAGGCGGACAGGTCCGCTTGGCGGACTACCAAATGCGGACGTCTCGCCCGCGCGCGAGTCGCCGGCTGGTGGTCCGCCGGGCGGACCACCGGCGGTCGCGGTGATGCGGCGCCGGGATGCGCGGGTCGGCTTGGCGACGCTCGGCGCGCCGATCAGCAGGGCGTAGCCGGTACGGGTGCTTCCTGATGCCGTCGGGGGCCGGTCGCGTTTAACCCATCCGCCGGTCTCGAGCGCGTCGAGCCATTCGGCGATCGTGGATTTCGACAGGCCGGTCATGGCGACCAGGGTGGACAGCGCCGGAGTGTGCTCGGTGGGAATGACGCCGGTTTCCCAGTCGGCTTTGACGGCCAGTGAGAGCAGCAGGTGGCGTGCTGGTGCGGGCAGGTCGGAGTTGAGGACCGCGCGCTGCAGGTCCAAGACGAATCTCACGCGGGCTTCCCCTTGCGGTGAGGATTTTGCTGGCTCAGATCGGTGTGAACGCGCTCGGCCGGGCCCCGCCGCCGGCGGTTCGACATCGGTGCTGGCGGCGGGGCGGCAGATGTCAGGACTTCAGCGAGGCGAGGATCTGCCTGCTTGTCTGGGTCATCGCCGTGAACAGTTGCGTCCGGGTGGTGGGCGCGGTGACGCCGAGCGCGGCGATCTCGAGGTACAGGTTGCCGTCGTAGACGGTCAGGTGGGGGCCCGTCTCCGGGTCGATCCGGGTGTAGGCGCCTTGCCCGATACCGGGCACGTCGGTGATCGACAACGACCGTTCCTGGACTGTGCGCAGACCGCGGTACTGCGCCTCGGCAGAGGCGCCTTTGAACGTGTCCATCTCCACGAGCACCGTTGTAGCTGCGGTAGCCGGTCCGAGTCTGCGCGAGCAGGTCATGAAGGTGATGAGCCCGGTGCTCGACGATTTCTGCGGCAGCAGGTCGCCGGTGGCCTTGCCGAGGACGGTTTCAAGGGGGCCGAAGTCGACGACGTCGCAGGGTTTCTTGACAGCCTTGTAGGTGTTCGGCGTGGCCGAGGTTGACGGTGAGCTCGTCGGTGGGGGCGTTTCGGCGGTCGCGGTTGGCGGTGTGACCGGGGCGCCGCGCGGATTCTGGCAGGCGGCGATGCCGAGCGTTGCGGTGAGAGCGAGGCCGGACAGCAGGGTGCTGGTGCGAGACATGTGCATGGCGAATCCTTTGTCGTTGGTAGGAATACCGGAGGAAACCGGGGCCGGTGTAGCCGGAGCTGACGCAGCGTCTGCCCCGGCCGAGACCAGCGTCATTGCTGCGCTGCGCCAGACACGCGGCACTCATCGAACGTCGGCGGGTACGGCCGGAGCCGAGCAGCAGAGCCGGTTCGCCGACGAAGGTGTCGATGTAGGGCTTGGCCTCGGCGAGCTGGTGGGTGACGGTCATGGGGAGGCCGAGCCCGGTCAGCGGGATGCCGAGGGCGCCGAGCGCGGCCGCCCACCTGGTGTGACCGACCGGTGCCCTCACGAAGCGCAGGGCATCCGCTCGTTACGCAGGCCGGCCCACAAGCGCGGGACAAGGATCAGTACCGCGCCGGCTGCGGCGCCGACAATCGTGTTGTACATGATCATGTGGGACTCCCACAGGGTCGAGAGTTTCGGCGGTTTCACGTGATGAGGCGCCGCAGGACGGCGACGTCGTGCTCATCGGGACCGCCGGGGCCGGTATCGAGCAGGGTGTTCAGCTCGGCGATGAGCTGGGCGCGCACCTGCTGGTTGAGCGCCCACCCCGCAGCAGTAGGTGCCAGCAGGGAGCGGCGGCGGTCCTTGGTCGGGACGCTGCGGCGCAGTAGGCCGCGCTTGATGAGGGCGGCGGCGCAGCGGGTGACCGTGCCGGTGGAGACGTGGGCCACGGCGGCGACGACTCCGGTGTCGATGGGGCGGTGCATCACGGTCACGTGCAGCACGTCGTAACTGGTCCAGGTCAGTTTGGCGTCGCGAAGCACGGTGGCCTCGAGGTGCCGGCGGGCGAAGTTCGCGGTGCGGCCTAGCGTGACGACGCGGTCCAGTGGTCCTGGTCCGGTGTCCTCGCCTCGGGTCTCCGGCGCCGCCAGCGCCGCCAGCGCGGCGACGTCAGCGGCGAACGATGGTGGTTCGCTCATGTGGAGGATCCCGTTTCGGGCCGGCGCGCTGGCGGGTGGGGCCGGGCGCGGGTCTTGCTGTGGCGGTGGTGGTCCCCGCGGAGAAGTTTCACGAATTTCTCGACGGGCCAGAACCGGTAGGCGTCGCTGTACAGGCCCTTCGTGTCGATGAGGCGCTCGTTGTGCCAGGCGGGTCGATCGCCGGCAGCAGGAACATGCATGGTCGTGGTCCTTCCGATGGGCGGTTCTGTGTGTGGGCCGTTCCGGTCGAGGTCGCTCGTCATCACCGACACGACGACACCGGGGCCGCATTTGGGGAGCGGTGCTGGTGGTGGAGCCAGGCGGTGATGGCGGCGAATGCCAGCGGGGCAGTGCGGTGCAGGTTGATCGAGTGACCGGTCTCGGGGACCGTCACCGCGGACAGCGCAGTGCCGGGCGGGAACGCAGCGCGTTCGCGCTGGCAGATGTCGGCTGCTGTGGCGCAGGGCTGCCCGGGTCCGCAGAACAGAGCGTCGGTGGCGCCGACGGCGAACAGGACGGGCACGGTGATGGCGCGGCTGTAGGCCAGTTCGTCGTCCGGCGTGAAGGTCAGCTCGCCAGACGTGGCGGTCGTTTTGCTCTGCTCATCCCACCCGGGGGCACCACTGACGGCGGTGTCCGGGTTCAGGAAGTAGCCGGGTCGGCTGCCGGGGCGGGTGGTCAGGTAGCCGTCCGGTGGGGCACTTGCCGCGAACTTCGGGTCGCTGGCGGCGGGGTACAAGTCGGTGACGAACTGGGTCATCTCGCCGACGCGGATGTCGTGCAGCAGTCCGGTGAGCACGAGCGCGTCGACGTCGTGGTAGGTGGCGGCTTCGGCCATCCAGATGACGGAGCCGTAGGAGTGCCCGATGCCGACGACGCGGGTGAACCGGCCGAGGCTGCCGTCACGCAGCGCGCGAACTGCTTGGTGGGTGACGGTGGCCTCGGTGCCGGTGGTGACCTGGTCGGCGGGTGGCCGGTCGCTGGCGCCGGTGCCGATGCGGTCGATGAGGTAGACGGCGTCACCGGCGGCCAGCGCCGCCGCGGTGTAGTCGGTGGGCGCGCTGAGACCGGTCCAATACCGGTGGGTGTAGGTGAGGCCGGGCCTCAGGAGCTGCACGGTGCTGGTCGCGCGGGCCGGCTGGCACAGCCATCCGGCGAGCCGGTAGGACGGCGAGCCGGGCCCGGGAGTCAGCGTGACGGCCAGGTCGTGCCGTACGCATTCTGTTCGCGCCGAACGCGGTTGCGCGTGTGCAGGGGCGGCGCCGAGCGTGAAGCCGGCCAGCACGAGTGCCAGAGCCAGCATGAGGTGCGCCAGGTGAGAGCGGGTGCGCGGGCCCTGCGGGTGCGCCGCATCGGCGAAGTCCGGTGCGGAGTTCGAGTACATGCGAGATCTCCTTCGAATTCGTTGGGGTATTCGGGGTGCGCGCGCCGTTCAGCGCCAGCAGGTCGTGACATTCGGGCGGTACGCGACGTGTCCGGTGGTGACGCGACCGATCCACCTGTTGGCCGCGGTGAACGCGATCGGTGCGTTGCGGTGCAGGTCGATGGCGTGTCCAGCGCCAGGAACGACGGCCGCGGCGACCGGGATGCCGGGGCTGTAAAGGTCCTGCACGCGTTGGCACAGCTGGATGCCGGTGTCGCACGGCAGACCGGTGTTGCAGAACAAGGAGTCGCTGGTGCCGTCGATGATCAGAACCGGGACTCGCACGCGCTGGCTGTCGCCCTGGTACCGGGCGGCGCTGATGGAGCCGAGTTCACCGGTGGTCGCGGTCGCCTTGGTGGCCTCCTGCCAGCGGGCGGCGCCCGGCGCGGCAGTGTCAGGGTTGAGGAAGAACCCGGCTCGGGTGCCGGGCGGGGTGGTCAGATACCCGTCGGGCATGCGCGTACCGGCGAACTTTGGGTCCTGACGGGCTGGATAGAGGCTGCTCTGGAACGCAGCGAGGCCGGGCTGGTTGTACTGCGGCTGTTTGCCGGTCAGGACGAGCGCGTCAAGGTCGCGGTACTGGGCCGCTTCCGCGGTGAGCGTGATCGAGCCGTAGGAGTGCCCGACCCCGACCACGAGCGGGTATCCGCCGAGGTGTCCGTCACGCAGGGCGGCGGCGATCTGGTGCGTGACGACGGCTTCGCTGTCCACGGGGACCTGGTCGGCCGGTGGGTGGTCGCTGGCGCCGATGCCGATCCGGTCGATCATGTAAACGGCCGGCCCGCGTTCCAGGGCCGCCGACGTCCAGTTCGTTGCCGGGCTGGTCCCGGTCCAGTAGGTGTGGTCGTAGGTCAGCCCGCACAGCAACAGCTGAACGGTGCTGGTGCGGGCGCGGGGCTGGCAGAGCCATCCGGCCACCCGGTAACCCGGCGCGGTGCTGGCTGGGGTGACGGTGACGTGCATGTCCCGGCGGGCGCATCCGCCGACAGCGGAGCCCGGCGACGGCCGGGGCTGCGCGTTGGCCGGTCCGGCGAGGCTCAGCACGGCGGCGATCGCCGCCATGGCGGCGAGTACGCCGGCGGCCGGCCGACGTGGCCGACGCGTGCGATGGCGGGCGTCTCGGGTCTGGGGCTGTTTCATGGGTGTTTCTCCATCGGTGGTGGGTGACGTCGCAGGAACGCGGCGGACGACGGGATTCCGGCCGCGGCGCTGAGATCCTCGGCGCGGTGGGAACGACGGCGGGCGAGGTGCATACCGTCAGGGAGGTGATCACCGCTGGGCAACTGGTGCACCTGCGGTATTCGTTCGGCGTCGTATTCCTCCGGGCGGCCGCAGCTCAGGCCAGCGAGCCCGAGACGAGGACCGGCCACAGCGACGCCTGAGCTGAGCACCCGGCGATCCGACCCGGCGTTGCCCAACACGTGACGTGCTGTGATCGGCGACCGAACGGGCCACGCGACGTCGGCGTAGGCTTTCCTTGTGGAGCGAGATCCGGAACATGGCCGCGTCGTCACCGTCCAAGACGAGGCGCAAGGCCCGTTCGTCCCCCTCGATCTCGACGCACTGTTCACGGCTACGCGCAGCAGTGCCACTGCAGACGAAAGCACCGAGGACGGCGCTGAGACCACCGGTCTTTCTAACTCTGTCGACACGGAAACCACAGATTGATTCCTAGTTCTCGAACCGGTAGGGCTTCATCGGGTAGGAGCCCCAGTACGGGTAGGGGATGCGCCGGTAGTGCGTGCCGCCATCACCGGACTGCTCGTAGCCCCAGTAGCTGGTCATCGACGGGTCGGCCCATCGTTCGAAGAGCACGACGTGGCCTTGTAGATTGAGCGCGGGGTTGATCATCAGGTCGCCCGGCTTCAGGTCGATCTTGGTCAGGACGGTGGAGCGAGCGGCCAAATCGACGGTGGTCAGACCAGGGCCGGGCAGGCCGAGCGCCATCGACACGTAGCCGGAGCAGTCGCGCCGGTAGCCGTGCAACAGCTCGCCGGGGGCGTTGCTCGACCGGTACGGCACGGGGCCGCCCGACCACGCCGTCAGCCATGACTTCGCGCGCTCGAACACGGCGTTGGGCTCGGTGCAGTCGTCGGTGGATCCGCTCGATGACGATGCGGCGATCACCGGGCAGGAGCTGACGCACTGGTCGAGATCGTCGGCGATGGCTTGCGGGTTGCCGGAGGTGACAGCCGCGGCGGCGGCGACGACTTTCTGGGCGTCGCCTTCGTAGTCGGCGTAGCGGTCGGGGAACCCGGATCGCTGCACCTTTTGGGCGGCCTCGGTCAACGGGAGCGTCTGCCAGCCGTCGAGGCGTTGCAACGCGTGGTAGAAGGCAGTCGATGCGTAGATCGGGTCTTGCAGCTGGGTGGGGGTGCCCCAGCCTTGGGAAGGGCGTTGCTGGAAGAGGCCAAGGGAGTCGTGGTCGTTGCGGCCACCGAGATTGCCGAGGTTGGTCAGCCCGGATTCGACCATCGCGGTGGCCACGGCGATGACCCAGCCGCGGGCGGGTACGCCGAGGCGCCGGCCGACGTCGACGATGATCGCGGCGTTAGCGACCTGCGCGGCACTCCACCGTCCGACGGCTCCCGTCTGCGGGCTGGTGGTGACCTGGGCGCTGCTAGACGAGGTGCCGCACGCGGCGGCGGCCGGGTCGTCGTCCAGGACGGCGCTCAGCGGCAGCCCACACAGGACGAGCAGCCCGGCCGCGGCCCCGAGGACCCACTTCGATGTCTTCACGGCACCGCCGCCGGGCCGGCGGAGGAGACAAGCCACCGGCCGCCGGTATTGATGACGGTGACCCGGATCGGCCCGGCGTCGGTCGGCACATCGGCGACGACTACAGCAGCGGTGGACGTCACCGGACGCGGCGGGCCGGTGACGCCGTGGGCAGGCACGTTGGACGGGTCGGTATCGGCGAGCAGTTGGGCGTAGGCGGGGGTGACCCACCGGCGGACGGTGGCGTACCAGGCGCGTTGGTTCATCGTGGGCCGGGCCCAGAGCCGGACGTAGGTTTGCGCGGCGTAGAGGGCCCCGTTGGCGGTCGGCGCGCTCGGCTCCGCCCGGCCGCCGGCGTCCGGCTGCTGGCCGTCCGGCGCCGCAGGTGCGGCGGCGCCGGTGACCCGCTGCGGTGTCGCCGAACTGCGTGCGGTCGTCGAGGAACAGCCTGCGATGAGCACCAGCACGCTCAGGACGACGGCCGCGCTGCCGCGGGGGTCAGCCATGCTCGGTATCCGGTGCAGGAGCGCCAGCGCCGAGGGCCTGATTGGCGGTCGCGGCCATGTGCCGTAGCCGGGTGTGCAGGTCGACCAGAGCGCGACGGCAGGCCGCCGGGGTATCTGCGGTGTGCGCTTCGATCAGCGCGGTGTTGACCGCGGCTGCTTGGGAGCCGAGTTCTCGGAGAATGTCGAGGTAGGTCGAGTAGTCGTCGCTCGGCTGATCCATGTTCGCCGGCCGCCGGTCGGCGCTCACACTGTGGACGGTCATTCAGCCCTCCAGGTCCGGCTCGTTGTCCTGCTCGGCGTCGAGCTCGCTCGTGGTCTCGTCGTCGCGCTGGCGCTGTTCGTCGTCGAATTCGGCGGCGCGCTGGTCGGCACCCGGGTCGTAGCCGGGGTACGGGTAGAGCGTCGGGTCGGTCATGGGTTCCATCCCCTCGGTGATGATCGGTTGATCGGTTCGAGCGTCGGGTTCAGCGATGCGGTGATAGAGGTCGTTGATGCCGTGGAACTGCGCACGCGACGCGACGACGAGGCGGTCCCACGCCTGGTCGGAGGTGATCTCGGCGGGCATCGTCATGACGGCCTGCTTCCATGTGGTCCAGTGGCCGTCGGTGCGGTTGTCTGGGGCCTTCCGGCGAGGTCGGTGTTCGCGGCCTGGATGGCGTCCTCGTCCCAGTCGGCCGGCCAGTCGAGATCGAGGTGGCGGTCGGTGTGGGTGCCGTTGCGGCAGCGGGTGTAGTCGTCCCAGTCGCGCAGCCGGGTGCGGGCGCGGGCGAAGCGTTCGTGCCACAGCAGCGGGCTGTCGGGCGTGGCGGCGTCGTCATAGGCCAGGTGCCAGGCGGCGGCCAGCGCGGCGAGTTCCTCGATCAGTGGCGCATGCCGGTACCAGCAGACCGGGATTTCCTCGGCGAGTTGGTAACGCTCGACGGCCCAGCCGACCCAGTCGATCAGCCACGCCCACACTGCGGCGGCGGCATCGCGGTCGAGGTCGCGCCACCGCAGCGGCCACGGCACCTCGGACCCCTCCCCGCCCGGCCCCGGCCGTTGGCGGCGGGTGACGACCTCGCGCAGTTCGAGGTGCTGCTGGTGCAGGGCGTCGACGGCCTCAGTGAGCCGGCCCAGCGACGCCGCGATCTGGGCGACGGCGGCCATTTCCGCCGGCGCGTCGTCGGGCAACTCGAAGTCGAAGGCGTCCATCAGGCCGCCTCCGCCAGCCGGTGGCGGAACGCGTCGCGTCCGGCGGTCAGCTCGCCGGCGTCGGCGCGTTCCCACCACGCCGGCACCGTGAGTTCGACCGGGGGAAGGTTGCCGACCAGCGCGAGGGCGCGGCCTTCGGGCAGGGTGCGCAGGTCGGCCAGGTCGAGCAGGTTCTCCCGGCGCACGCTTTCGCTGACCGAGGCGCGGCCACCGCCCCACGAGCTGCTGGAGTTGATCTCGGTGATCTGCCCGGCGAGGGCTTGCGCGTCGCGGAGGCCGGCGACGTCGCTGCTGCCCCCGATGAGCAGGCGGGCGCTGGCCGAGTCGGCGATGGCCCGGCCGCCTTTGTCGCCCCACCGTTCCCGGAGTTGGTGCAGGTTCTGCGCGAACACGCTGACGGCGACGCCCGATCCGCCTCCCTCATTCATGAGTGAAGGCAAGGAAGGCAAGGGCGCTATGTTGCTGATCTCATCGCCGATGAAGTACAAGCAGGGTTCGATCCTTCCGCCCGGTGCCGTCAGCGCAAGCCGTTTCGCCTGATAAAGGATGTCCTCGGACAGAGCCGCGAGCAGCGGAGCAATCAACGCCTGCGCATCGCGGGTACCGACCAAAAAGATCGTGCCGGACTCGCGCAGCCAGTCGACCGGCTTGAATTGGGTCCCCCGTGGCGGGCTGCAGGCGAGCAACACGCGAGGGTCGTTGAACGCGTCGAGGGAGCCGGAGACGACAGTCTGGATGGTGTCGCGGGCCCGGCCGGTGGTTTCGCGGTGCCGGGCGAGCCGGTCGGCCCAGGCGTCCACGCCGTGCGCGCGCAGGATCTTCTCGGGCCGCGAGTTGGCCGGGTTTTGGCTCCAGGCCAGGACGTCGAGCATGGTGGCGTGCTCATCGAGCGCGGCAGCATGAAGCAGTCCCCGCAAGATGGTGGAGGCCTGGTCGCGGAACCATTTCCCGTTCTCGACGGACTCGTCGCCGATGCCGGAGCCGGCAGCGAGGCCGTTGGCGCGCAACATGGCGACGATCGGGTCGTCGGCGCCTTCGATCGGTGACCACGCCATCCGGGGGACGCCGCGGATCTCGCCTTGCGGTTCGAAGATGAAGGTCGGGCCGATCGCGGCCCGCCGGTCGTAGGTGACTTCGGCGACGTCCAGGCGGGTGCTGGTGGTGAGGACGGCGCCGCGGGCGTCGGCGACCGCGGGGATCACGTATCGGGTGGTTTTGTTGCCGAAGCGTGGGATCGCTGCCGCGAGCAGCGTGTACTCGTTGGCCAGGTACAGCGGCTGCCGGCTGGTCGCGTCGTTGCCCAGGAACCGGGCGACCTCCAGGGGGTCGCGGCGCCGGGCGGTCTTGGCGGCGCGGGCCGCGGAGTCGTCGGCTTCGAGGATGGCCAGGCCGGGGCGGACGACGTCGATGCGAGAGCGGACCGCGTCGGCGGTCAATGTGCGGCGCAACTCGGCGCGGGTAGCGAAGCCCCGTCGGCGCATCCGGGTACGCGCCACCCGTAGTGTCGACCCGCCTACCGCCGTCAGCGATCCGGCGAAGGCCACGGCCCACAGCGAGTAGAACAGCCAGGCTGGCCCGATCGACGCGCGTGTCCGAGCCGGCCATGCCTGCGCCGGGTCGCCGAGGTGACTGGTCAGCCGCACCGCCACACCCGGTACGGCGCGGAAACCGGTGGCCGGCCAGCCGTGTCCGGACAGCAGCGCTGACAACGGTCCCGCCAACCACAGCGCGCCCAATGCGGCGGTCAGGATGAGGGCGAACAGAGCGAGCAGCAGTAGCCGCACGAGCAGGTCGGCCCGGGGCAGTCCCTGTCGGGGTATGCGGTGCCCGGGTGAGGACAGCGGCGCCCGGGTGCTCATGCCGGGGCTCCGCCGGTGACGGCCTCGAGGCGGGCGTCGTAGTCGGCGCCGCTGACCGGCTCGGGCTGGTCGAGTTCCATGTGGCTGTCGGTGTGCACCATCGCCGTTTCCACCTGCGACAGCTGGTGTTTGACGAAGAAGGAACGGTTGCCGATCTTCCACAGGCCGACGCCGGGATGCAGGTAGCGCAGCAGATCGGTCTCGACGTCGCTGGTGCCGAGGAATTCTCGGGCCTGTTCCAGGCTGCCGGTGGCTTGGTGGTAGCTGACACGGACGCCAGAGTCCTCGATCAGGCCGCGGGCGATGCGGACCTGTTCGGAGTCGGCCGACCCGGACGCCGCCAAATCCGAGAACCGGTGAAAGGCCAGGACGTTCGCGATGCCCAGCGCGCGGGCGAGTTTGAGCTGTTCGCGCATCCGGCGGATCAGAGGTAGGTGGCGGGCGATCAACGCGAACTCGTCGTAGAAGCACACCCGCGGGGGTGCGTCCGGCGCCGACAGTTCGGTCTCGAGCCAGGACTGGGCGCAGGTCATCGCCATGGCGGTCATCTGGTCACTGGTGCGGATCGTGCGCAGGTCCAGGATCGCGCCGGGCTGACTGAAATCGAGTGAGGCGCTGGAGTCGGCGGGGCCGTCAAACACGCCGCCGAGCGCACCGGAGATGAGTCGTTCCAGGGCGAGCCGTACGCGGCGGGAATCGGAGACGAACCATTCGAGGGGGTAGGAGAGCTTCTCGAGGCGGTGCTGCCACAGCGCCGGGTTGCCGCAGGCGGCGAGGACCGCAGACAGGGTGGGGGTGGCCATCCGGGTGCTGCTGGCGTCGTGTTCGCGGGTGACCGCGTCGACGGCGTATTCGAGCAGGCTGCGTTCGGCTTCGGTTAGGGGGCCGCCGAGCTGGATCTCCAGGAGGCCTTCCAGCAGCAGCAGGCGGCGGGTGCGTTGCAGTTGCCGCCACTGCGCTTCGGTCTGCTCCGGGTGCCGGCGGATCCCGGCGAGCGGGTTCATGATCACGCCGAGGCCGGGGCCGATGCGCACTGGTGTGATTCCGGCCAGGGCGGCGAGCTGCTCGTATTCGCCCTTGTAGTCGGTGCCGTAGAAGCGGGTGCCGAACGGGATGCCTCGGAAGGCGAGGGTTTTGAGTAGTGAGGACTTCGCGCTGCCGATCTCGCCGGTGACGGTCATGTTCGGGGCGGTGATGACCTTGGCCCGGTACAGCTCGTGCAAGGAGAAGGTGAATGCCGATCTGCTGTAGACCTCCATCCCGATCAGCGGCCCGTCGACCGGCAGGCCGGGGTCCGAGACGAACGGATACACCGAGCAAAGCTGGGCTGAGGTGGTGACCAGCGGCGGAAGCCGCAGCTGCCAGAACACCCGGCCTGCGGCCCGGCCGTACGCGCCGCGCGAGCTTGCCGCGACCGGGCCGAGGAGCCGGTCGCTCTGCCGCCGCAGCCCGGCCTGCTCGCGGGCATAGGCGGCCTCGGCCTTCGCCAGGTCCCGGGCGGCGGCCTGCCGCTCGATCCGGTCGGCGAGCGAGCCTTCGCGGCGTAGCACTCGGCGGCTCATGCGGACCATCCCCGGACCGGTTTCAGGCCGCGCGCCAGTGGGAGGGCGCCGGCAGCGAAGGCCTGGTCCTGCTCGCCGGTCAGGGTGATCGCCTCGCAGCCGGCCCGCGACAGGATCCGTTTGACCGCGCGGACGTCACGGTCGAGGTCCGTCACGGTGCGGGCGGTGACGGTCACCAGCAGCGCGTACCGGTGGCGCGCGTGCCCGGCGGCCTGTTCGCGGTCGGTCTGCTCGACCGCGCGGGCCTCATCCTCTTCCCGGGCGGTGCGTACCAGCCGTAGTTTGCGTTTGGTGACCTCGTCGCCGGCCCGCGACACCTTCTCGCGGCGGGTGGCCAGCTGCGCCAGCGCGGCCGCGACCGGCTGCGCCACCAACGTCACCGTGCGGCGAGTGGTGGCGCGCATATACAGCGGGGTCAGCCAGGTCGCGGTCACCGGCTGGCGGGGCATCTGCGCCACCCACAGCGTGCGCGAGAACGCGGAGTCGTGCTGGTAGGTGTTCCAGCCGAGCGTGCGCGCGGCGACCGGGCCGGCCAGCCGCGGTTCCACCCCCGCCGCAGCCGCCCCTGTCTCGGTGTCTGGTGTGGTGGCTCTTAGGTCGACGACTTCCTGATCGTCCGGGTCGAACTGCGTGCGGATCACCGCCGCGTAGGCGCGGGGGGAAAGCCAGCCGCCGGTGGTGACGCCGGCCTCGGACACAGCGGCTTCGATGCCGGTCAGCCGGTCAAGCACGATCGTTGCGATCGCCACATCGGTGCCGCCGGCCCGCGCGATCTCCCCGGACAGGCGGGCGATGTCGACAACGACCGTCAGGTAGATCTCGTGGCGCTGCGCGGCCGGCGCCGCCGCCGCGGTCAGCTGGGCCAGCGAGCGGTACGCCGGACTGCCGGTGTCGACAGCCCGGTTGACCAGGAACCGTTGGGCGGCGTTTCCGGTGTCCGGGACCGCCCGGGAGGTGACCGACCAGCGGATCAGCCCGGCCTCGACGTAATCGCCGCCGAGGATGTTGAGCAGCTGCGCCCAGTCGGTCAGCCGCTGCGTCTGCATGTCACGGTCGGCCAGGATCAGGTTCGCCCCATAACACGCCAGCGCCGCCGTCACCGTCCTTTCCCGGCGGTGGTGCAGCAGGCCGATGCGGGTGGTGCCGTCGGCGGCCGTCGCGGGCAGCCACACGTAGCCGGCCATCGCGCCCGGCAGGTCCATCCACCGCTCGACGCCGTTCGGTGCGTACGGCCCGCCCCGGTATTCGCTCTGCCCGGCTCCGCGTTGCAGCAGCGCGGCCACCACGACCGGGAACCACTCGGTGACTCGCCGCCCTTTGAACCGCAGCAGGCCGAGCGTGATCAGCAGCAGACACCCGCCGATCGCGGCGATCGCGGCGGCCCGCTGTCCGGCGATGAACAGGTTGAGGGCCACAACAGCGGCGATGACCCCGGCCATCACCAGCGCGATCTGCGACCAAGCGAACCCGAGAACCGCGCCCCTGGTCGACCGCGGCGGAAACTGAAACGGCATCGACACTTACTCCCTTTCCTTTCAGGCCAGCGGGACTTCGGTGGCGAGCGAGGCGGCAGTCTCGGCGCTGCTCGAGCCCGCGCCACCGGCCCCCTGGGCCGAGCTCTTGGTCGGCGTCTCAGGGCCGGTCCCGGTGTCTTCCGGTGTGGCGGGCGTTGCGCTCTCGCTGGTCGGCGGTGCGCCCGGCGAACTACCGCTCGCCGGTTCGGGGCCGCTGCTGCCCGGCACGCCAGTGCCGGTGCTCGCCCCGCCGTCGGCGGCCTCGGCCCCAGCCGGCTGAAGCATCGGGGCGCTTGTCGGTTCGGAGCCACGCGGCGCGGCGGGGGTCGCCGGCACCGAGCCACCTGCTCCGGTCGCGTCCCCGGGGGCCGTGAGCTGGCCGGCGGAGACGTCGTGCTCGGCGCTGCGGATACCGGCCTCGAGGCCGTCGGCCTCCTGCGCGTTCGGTTTGTCTCCCGATCCGGTCTCACCCTGACCCGCTTCGGTGTCTTCGGCGGGTTGCCCGACGCGGCCGCCGTCACCGCCGGTCGAGGCTGCGTCCGCCGCCTGCCTGCCGGTGCCATTGCCGAGGCCTGCGGCATCGCCCGCGCCGTCCAGCGGGGTCGTCGGCATGTCCGCGGTGTTTTCGCCCATCACCCCGGCGGCTGCCGAAGCCGGACTCCCACCACCCCCACCCCCGCCGCCGGTGCCAGCGCCGGGAGGGGTCGCGTTTACGTCGACCGGTATCTGGCTCGCCGACAGCAGGGCGTGGGCGTTGACGTCGGAGAGGTAGCCGTCCCACAGCGTCGTCAACCGCATCAAGATCCACGGCGCGGCCACCATCAGCCAGATCAACAGGAGCCCGCGCAACGCGTTCAGGATGTTGTCGGAGCCGTACGCCGACCGCGACCCGTAGATCCACAGTTCGGCGATGAACAGTTTGCTGCTGCCCAGGGCGTTGATCGTCCAGAACCAGCGGCGGCCCCAGTGCCGGGTTTCCTCTTTGACCTGCCCGGTCATCGCCATGGCCCCGAACAACGCGGCACCGGTGGCGAGCAGGCCACGAAAAAGCATGATCACGAACAGCAGGAGCAGGCCGAAGGTGGCGAGTACGGCCATGAGGAAGGCGATGAACAGTGTCCCGGCGCCGCCGGTGAGCTGGCTGAAGCTGGTCACCAGCCATGACGGGTCGTATGGGGTACGGGCGTTGGCCGCGATCACCGCGTTGGTGGCCTGGTCCCAGGCCACCACGATCGTGTATGCGATCCCCGCGGCGAACGTGACACCCAGGACAGCCCGCACGAGCCCGCCCAGCGTCGCCACCGGGCTGGGCCCGGTGTTCGTGCGTAGCCCGTTGATGATCGTGGAGAGGATGAAGAAGACGAAGATCAGCCCGACCAGAACCCCGGCCAGGGAGTTGTAGGTCGTGTAGAACGCGGCGTCCGGTGACGAGATCGCGGTGACGGTGAAGACCTGGGTCGCCAGTTTCGACAACAGCCACACCGTGCCCTGTACTGCTACGTCGACCAGCCCTTGGAAGCCAGCGCCGATCGTGCCGGCTAGCGCCTGCTGCGCTTGTTGCTGGATCTTGCAATTGAGGTCGGCCAGTGAGCAGTCCACGGGTTTCGGGTCCGGGTCGAACATCTGCTTCGACCACGCCGCGACCTGGCCGGCGCAGGCGCCCTGCTTGTGCTCCCAGGGCGAACCAGGTCCAGGGCTGCTCGTCGACGGGTCGGTCAGCAGGGTGCAGTCGATGAGCCCGGCCGGGCCCTTGCCGGTGCTGGGCCCGTCCATCAGCACCGAGGCGGTGCCATCGGGCGGAACCGCGCCCAGGGCGACAGATGCGGCAGCGCAGGAACGCCGGTCGGCGTCGTCGGTCGCTTTGCTGCAGGCGGTCACCCAGTGCGAGCGGACGCCGCGGACGCGGACCGGCTTGTCCACATGGACGGCCCACGGCATGCACCAGGCCACCGAGCCAGGTGCTTTCGCGGCGCACGTCGCGTCGACGGCCGGGCTGCTTGGCGACGGCGAGGGTGTCGGTACGGCTTGTGCTCCGGCGGCGCAGGCGAGCAGCCCGGCCAGCACGACGGCCACCACGACGGCGACGCGTGCCAGCGCGCGGGCGAGCCCAGAGCGCCAGCCGGTGCGGCGCCCCCTGGGAGCCGAGCCCGTCAGGAAGAGATTCGTCGTCGGCATGGCCGGATCACAGGACCAGCAGGGCGGCGACGATGGCGGTGGCGGAACCGACGATGATCGCGACCAGTCCGTTGCGCCACATCATCGACTTGCCGCGGTCGGACACGATGTGAGCGCCGAAGACCGGGCCGACACCGAACGCGATCGCCCCGCAGACCAGACCACACAGGGCGGCCACACCGCCGAGCCACATGACCGACCGCATGATCGTGTAGAAGAGGTCTGACTTCGGGATCGCCGAGCCGTCGGGATACACCTTGCTCCAGTCGAAGCCCCCCGGCCCGTTCGACGGCGTCGGGGTCGCCCCGGCCCGGCCCGGCTCGGCCGCGGCGGGAACCCGGACCATGACCCACGCGGTAGAAGCGGCGAGCATCAGGCACGCCCCTTAGCGACCGCGAGCTCGGCCCGCGGATCGGCGCAGCGCATCAGGACCGCGTCCGCGAGTTCGACCAGAGCGTTACGGGTCTGTTTGCGTAGCCGGCGCACGTCGATCGGTTCGGGCCGAGCCAGCTGCGCATCGAACGGCACGGCGACGACAGCCGACGCGGTCGTCGTCGCCTGCTGCACGACCGCCCGGACGTCGCGGCCGGTGGCCGGCGAGGTCGCCACGACCGCGAGAACGCATCGGTCAGCGGCATCGCTGTATCCGGCGACGCGCAGATGGGCGAGCAGCCGCATCGTGTGGCGGACGCTGTCGGTGGTGGCTCGGGCCACCAGCACCGGTGCGTGCGCGGCGGCAAGCGTCCGCCAGACCCCGGTGATCAGGGCCGGCATGATGTCGCCGAGCGTCAGCGGATACAACCGACGAACCACGTCCGCGACGGCGGCCGCCTCGTCGTGTCGCGGGGGTCGCCGC
This sequence comes from Actinoplanes sp. NPDC051411, assembly GCF_040682075.1. Classification (NCBI taxonomy): domain Bacteria; kingdom Bacillati; phylum Actinomycetota; class Actinomycetes; order Micromonosporales; family Micromonosporaceae; genus Actinoplanes; species Actinoplanes sp. NPDC051411. Next base: position 15,972 of record NZ_JBFBAD010000086.1, read on the forward strand.
CCGCGGCCCTGGGTTTCACCGACCAGGGCGAGCAGCCCAGACGGGCTGCGCTGTGTCCACCGCTCGATCTCCCGGCGGCTGGTCAGGGTTTTCAGGTCGCGGATGGCATCCCAGATGGTTGCGGCATTCGACCGGCCGATCCGGTCATCGAGGCCGCCCCACGGGACCGGATGCATGTCGACGGCCATCACGGGGCCTGGGACCGCGAGAGTGAGCAGACCGCCCAGGGCCGCGACCAGTGTGGATCGGCCCACGCCGCCGTCGGCCGAGGACACCGCGATCATCGCCGCCGGGTGCAGCGCGGCGGCGCGCAGCCAGACTCGCTCAGCGACGTCCGGCGGCCCGAATTCGTGCGGTACGGCCCGCGCAATACCAGCTGCCGTCGACGTGGGCGTTCCGCCGGCCGGATATTCAATACTTGCGCGGGGACCAGGCCATCCGCTGTTGTTTGTCGGCGACAGTGATTGACCGGATTCCGTGGCGATCGCATCGGTCGGCGTGGTCGACACCGGCGGGGCAGAAAGTGGCAGCACCATGCTTCTCCCGGACGAAGAATTGTCGGGGATGCACGGCTGGTCACGGGCGGAAGTTGGGGCCAACCGCCCGTGCCCAGCTCGGCACTCAGCCGGAGGAACCGACTGGTAATCGAGGACCAGGAGGGCGCGCGGCAACCCGCCACTCAGTGGCGTTCTGCTAGCGCTTTTTCCTCGATACGGCCGGCGTCCCCCTTGGACGCAAATCCGTCGGCCGCATGGCCTTTCTCATGGGCGAATCGCTTAGTGAGCTGGGCAGTCCGTCGATTACTCATTCGACAATGCCAGTAAGGCGAATCAGCCGGTAGCTGCCCGGCGGGGCCCCGGCCTGCCCGGCGCAGCCCCGCCCTGCCCCGATCCGAGGCCGCGACGCCGACCGGGGCGCGCAGACCGCTGCTGTCTCCACATGCGGGTGAGTCGGCGAGCTGGCCGACGATCTCGTTCCCGCCGCAGCCGAGCAGGAACGCGAGGTAGCGGATACGTCGCCGGCGGTGCTCGGGATCGAGAAGGCGCGACGGGTGGTGGCCTCGCTGGCGCAAGCGGTCCGCTGCGTCAGCCTCACTCACGAGTACCTCGGCCGTGAGTCGGGCGACAAATGGCACGCGGTCGGTGTGCTCGACACGCCAGCTACGGCCTGACCTTGCTTGGCGCAGCGATCGGGCGGCACGAGAGCGCACCGCAGGGCCTCGCGATCCTGTGCAGTGACCAACCGTGGTCCACGCCCGCCGGGCTTAACCCAGACCATCACGAACCTGCGAGCGGGAATCTGGCCGTTCGGTATATCCAAACTCGGCGCGGAGGTGGCCACCTGAATGGAAACCCACCTTGCCCTGCTCCCCGGCTATCAACGTCCCGCTGCAGCTCAAGCTGGTGCCGGGCAGGCGGACGGATGGGCCGTGTGTGGCTCGCCGGCGGCCAAGGCCTGGCCAGGGCCGGAGCGGGTTAAGTGTTCCAGCCGGGGCCAGCACGGCTCTGTGGTGCCAGCCGCGTTCGGCCCTCCCGGGCGTTCACCCGGACGGGTGGCGCGGGGCGTGTCGGCGGCCTGTGCTCAGGGTCGTACGGCACGATTGGTTGCGGCGAAGTCGAGCGCCTTGTTGGAGCCGCACCCATTCCCGGAACGCGGCCTGTCCGGCCAAAGGGCCCTAGCCTGTCTCGGCGCAGAATTAGCTGTTCTTGGTTGAGCTTCGTGCGCTGCCAGGCCGATTCCTCCCCGCTGACCGGGCAGCGGACGTGAGGAGTTCGTCGTGCCCCACCACCGCACCCCGCAGTTCGCGCGCCGCTTGTACGCCTACACCGGGGAGCCTCACCGGGTCGCTCTCGACCGGCTGCGCCGGTTCCCGGGCCGGCCGATCCCGACGGCGTCCGCCGCTCAACAGCACCTGGAACACGAGATCTTGCGGCACATCGGCTACTGCGGGATCACCGACGGGCACGGTTGGCGTCCAGGAGACGGCCCGTTCTCGATCGACTGGTTGGGCCCGCTGCCGGACGCGCTCGAGATCGGCGTGACCGAGACCGCGCTGCCCGACCTGCTCGGCGCGCTGCTGCCGACCTGGACTCCCGGCGACGAGCCACGGGGGGTACGGGGACTACGGCCCCACTTCGCGCCGCGCGGTGTCGAGCTGCGCCGACTGGGCCTGCCCGGACTGCTGCGGCTGCCCGGCGTGCGCCGGCAGACATTTATGCGCGCGGCCGCGGTCGGGCACGAGATGATCTGGGACGACCCCGATCTGACCCTGATGCTGTGGCGAACGAACCCGGACCAGCTGCACCCCGAGGAGCAGGCCCACGCGAACGGCTTCGACGCCGGCTACGCCCCGGAAAGCGACGGCCGTGCCGAGATGGCGGCGACCGCGTCGGCCCTGCTACGCCGGCACATGATCTTCCGTGCCAGCCAGCCGGCGACTGACATCCGGGTGTGGATGAACCCGGGCAGCGTCCAAGTGGAATGGGACGCCGGCCCGGACCACCTCACCGTGATCGACGCCCTGCTGGACCCCGTCTTCGGCACGCCCGGCCAGGTCAAGGACCGCTGCACCTGCCGCGAAGCCGAGCCGAGGAGCTCGCGTTGCTACAGCTTGCACGTCGAGTTCCCGGACGCCTTCGTCAACCTGCGCCGCGGCCGTGACTGCTGGTCTCCGCAATACGAGCAGATCAGCGCCCGGGCTCGCCAGCAGCGCGTCGCCGCACTGCAACGGCATCGAGGCGCCCACGCGCTCGCGTACGTCCCGACTTGTTGAGCCCATGGACGAAAGGCCGGCAGCGCGGGCAAGACTGAGAACGACCGCTGCAGCTATAAGAGAACCGCCGTACCGACGACCCATCCGGTGGCCTCAGCATGCGGAGCGGCCAGCAGCCAAAGCGTGCTGAACGACCGCGACTCGAGGCCTCGCCGGCAACGTCAAGCGCGATGCCATGCCGCCGAGCGTGCGCGGGTCAGCTCGGGCGGGGTCACGCGGCGGGCGGCTACGAACGCGGCGGCCTCGCGCTCGCCGGCGAATACTGCGTCGAGGCAGTTGATCTCGGCCTAACGGAAACCGCACTCTTACGCCTGCTCTCGATTGATCGATGTCGGCCCGCTGGCGCGGCGTCATATGAGTCGACTAGCGGTCAGATCACGGGCCAGATGATCAATCTGCGTTGCTGTCACGCCGGGCATGCAGATCAGATGCGACCAATCGCCTTGCGTGGGAAGCGGCCATCGCTGCGCGACATCGGTGGGAGGCCTGCGCAGCATGACGGTCAAGGCGTACGGGTTGCGCCATGCTGGCCAGTCGGAGGCCTGGAGTTTGCGGTGTGCGTAGTTGGCCAGCGCGCGGGCGTGCCCTGCGCGCCGGGCAAGCCCTGTGGGGCCGAGGGTTTGCAGCGCGTACCAGAGCATCGCGGTGGCGAGGCCGCTGCGGGAGCCGCTGATGGTGGTGTCCCTGCTGTCGAGGTAGGGCACGTGGGGTGCCAGCTCCTCGATGCCGCGGCGGGCGATGACCACACCACACACCAGCGGCGTGCCGAGGAATTTGTGACCGGATACCGAGATGCTGTCAGCGCCGTCGGCCAGGTCGAAGCCGGGCCGTTGGGCGACGCTGGACAGCGGGATGCCGGCCAGCGCGGCGTCGCTGTGGATATAGCGGTGGGTGATGCCGGCGGCATCAAGGGCGGTGTGGATGGTGCTGACGTCGTCGACGGCCTCGGTCATGGTGGTGCCGATGTTGGCCACCACGATGGCCGGTCTGCCGCGGTATCTCCTGGCCTGGTGGACGAGATCGGCGTAGTTGATCTCGCCGGACTCGAGGATGCCGACCTCGACCGTGGGAAGGCCGAGCAGGCGGCAGGCTTTCGGAACGCTGTAGTGCGTTGCCGTCGAGTAGTAGGTGATGGCGTTGGGCAGTTTGGTGCGGGCCAGCCAGAGGCCGTAGAGGTTGCCCTCGGTCCCGCCGGCGGTGACGTAGCCGCTCCAGCCAGCGGGAGCCCGGAACAAGCCCGCCAGAAAGTCGAGGACTTCACGCTCCAGGTCGTGGGTGTGCTGCGGATGCAGTGGGTCGGTCTGTGGGTCGCCGACGTTGTTCAGCAGCTGTCCGAGTAGCGGCCACAGCGGCCGGTAGTCGATGTCTGTTGCCGCAGGAAAGCCGATGTTCGTCGGTGCGGAGGCGGTGACCCGATCTGCGATGTGACGGAGCCGAGCAAGTGCAGGTTGGTTCCTGTCGGGCTCGGCGGTGGGCAGGACGTACGGGCGTACGCGCGCCGGGGGAGCGGTAGTCAACGGGAGCCACCGGCCCCGTGGTCGTGGGCCACCGGACAGCGTCCTGCGGCCGGACGTTGCACCGGCAGGGTGGTGTGCTGGCGCAGCGCGGCGCTGGGTTTGAACTGGCGTCGGTAGCCGTCGGCGCGGGCGAGGTCGGGCATGCTGCGGCCGAGGGCCCGTAGCGCTGTGGTGAGTTCGAGGCGGGCCAGCGCGGCACCGATACAGTAGTGCGGGCCGGAGCCGAAGGCCAGGTGTTGCCCGGCGCGGGGGCGATAAGGCTCGAAGACGTGGGCCTCTTCGTAGACGGCCGGGTCGTGGTTCGCGGTCCCGATCAGCACCAGGCAGCGAGCACCGGCCGGGATCCGCACGCCATCAAGGATCACGTCGGTTTCGGTCTGCCGCAGCCAGCCGTCGACGGCCGGGCTGTGCCGCAGCGTCTCCTCGACGTGCAAGCTCAAGTAGTGCTCGTCACCGGCGAGCAGGGCCCACCGTTGCGGATCTGCCAGGGCGTGGTCCAGGGCGTGCCCGAGCGCGCCGGCGGTGGTTTCCGAGCCGGCGCCGACGATGTAGAGCGCGAGCGCGGCGACCTCGGCGACCGTGAGGTTCGCGTCGACGCCGTTGCGGTAGCGCAGCAGGTCACCGATCAGCCCGGGCCCGAACTCGCCGCTCTCGGCCCGGTCGGTGACCTCGGCCTCGCAGTAGCGCCACAACTCGAGGCAGGAGTGCGCGTACGCGAGTTGCTCGTCGGGTGTCGGATTGCCCCAGACGATGCGGCCGAAGTCGCCAACCCAACGGTGCACCTGCCGGGCCCGGTCGGCGGGCAGGCCGAGGACGTCGAGGATGACCAACAGCGGCAGCTGCGCGGCGAAACTCGTCAGGTCGAAATCGCCGTGCGGGGGCAGCTCGGCGACCAGGGCGTCAACCCGGGCGGTAACGAGCGCGCCCCACTGGTCCTGGGCCCGCACAGCGGTGGTGGCGAACAGCGACCGCAGTATCGCCCGGGTCCGCAGATGCTGCGGGGGGTCGGCGGTCACGGCCACACGTGGCGCGTCGATCTCGGCCAGCACCTGCTGGGCCGCTGCGGTCAGCGGGGTGAGCGGAAAGACAGTCGAGGCGTTGCTGAATCGGGCGACGTCGGCGAGCACCGTGCGGACGTTGTCGTGCCCGGCGATCAGCCACACCCCGAGCTGCGCATCGAAGGTAACCGGGGCCGCGGTCGACAGCAGCCGCCGCCACGTTGCGGCAGGATCGAGGCTGTAGTAATCGCTGAACGGATCAAGACGCATCGTTTCTCCTACATCGATGTGCTGGTGCGGGTCGGCCGTCGACCGTGACCGGTGGGGCCGAAACAGCGCGCGTCGGTCGACGGACGCTTTTGTCAGCTGGAGTGGTTGTGGCGACGGTTTGCATGCCGAGGTCAGCGGGCGTGGATGCGCACCAAGCAGCCGGGCAATGCGGCGCCGAGCGCGCTCATGGCGGCCTCGGGCAGGTGAATGCAGCCTCGTCCATGCGTGCGGCCGGGTTCTGCGGGTTGGCGGTTGAGGGTGACCAGGACCGCCTCGTCCGGCATCGCGTGGGTGCCGAGACGGATCAGCACGGGCGCTGTGTGTGGTGTCCGTCGGACGGTCGTGAGCAGGAACGTGCGTCGTTCTCGGAGCGCCAAGCCGGGCGTGGAGATCGTCCAGCTGAAGATCGGCTGCCCGTCACGCAGGAGATCCAGCCGCCGAGCTTCCGGGTAGACGCCAATTTCGTGACGGCTCACTACGGTGGTCATCCGGGCCGCGTCGAGCCAACCTGTAGCGCCGTCCGGGCGAATCGGTAGCAGCACACGAACCCAGCCCGGTTGCCGCTCGACGACCGGAAGCCACGTCTGGCCGCCGGGGTGGGCCGGACCGATCACAGCGAACGGCCGTCCCGCACCGTCGAACAGGGGAATCGTGATCCTGGGATGCACGATCAGGCCGGAGCCGGCGTGCTCTTGGAGGTCGTCGAGCGGAGCTTCAGGTATCACGGCGTGCGCGGCAGCGTGCTGTAAGCCCTGCACCGATGTGGCGGGAACGAACCGCACCGGCGCGGGCCGCCGCTCACCGCGGCGTCCCGGCCGGGACGCGTCACCCTGGCGCTCGGTGAGCGTCGCGAGGGCGCCGAGCCCGGCCACCGCGCCGATCGCCACAACGGTGCACAGGCGTCCGGCGCAGGGCCGCTGAGGGTATCGATCAGCCGACATCGGCCAGGAAGGTGCGGCCGGGTGCGCCGAGCCCGGTGACCGGATCCCAGCCGGGCCGGCTCGCCGAGGCCGCACTGTCCGCGCGCACGAGGTAGCCGTCTGGGTCGGTCGGGGCGCCGGGCAGCCTCGGCGTCCAGAAGGCGGCGTCGACGTGCCGGATATCGGTCAGGGTGACGCCGCCGGCGTCGTCGGTGTGCCACAGCCGCGGCCCGAGCAGCCCGGCGGGGTGCCCGGCGCGTGCCTGGGCGAGGGCAGCCAGCGACGCGACGATCGGCGTCGCTAGTGAGGTTCCCCCGACCCCTCCGATGCTGTACTGCCCGGCGCTGGTGGTGCCGACGAGCAGACCGGTCTCGGGGTCGGCCAACGCCGCCAGGTCGGGCACCTGCCGGTACCCGCCGCGGCCCGCAGGCTGCCAGACGGGGCGGGGTTCCCGGATGCTGGCCCCGCCGCCAGCGGCCGCAATGACCGGGGTGCCGGTCACGTCGATGACGGGCTTGCCGGACAGCGTTGTGGCCGTGCTCGCCCATCCGGTCTGCCACAGCAGCGTCTGGTTGGCGCTGATCGCCGCGGTGGTACCACCGACGGCGGTGGTCCACGGCGACGACGCGGGGTAGGACCGGTCCGGAAGCAGCATGCCCGTCGCTACGGCGGAGCCGTACAGGCCGGAAGCGGTGTAGGTGCCGGTACCGAGCACGGCGGCGCGGGCGAGGATCGCATCGGTGGCGGTCACCTCGTCGTTGCTGAGTGCTTCGGCGGGGTAACCCCAGGAATTCGAGACCACGCCGCCGCGCAGGACGGGGTCGCTGATGACATGGGCGAGAACGTCGGTGAGCTGCGTGCAGTCGGGTGCGGCTGCATACACGATGCGCGCCGCCGGAGCCAGCGTGTGCACCGTCTGCACGTCAAGGGCCTGTTCCAGGCCCCACGACGCGGTGTCACAGCCGGCCGCGGGGGCGCCCTGCGCCGGGTAGGTCTTCACCTGATACTGGCCAGGCGCCAGTGGGGGAACCTTGGTCCTGGCGAAAGCCGCGTTGGCGTCAGAGAACGTGGACGTCTGATTGAACGCGCCGACGATCACGATGGTCTGCCCTGCGCCGTCGTCGGCCGGAGACAGCCCGTACATCGCCCGCAATTGCGGGCCGGTGTAGCCGCACGATGGCATCGACACCCGGGCTCCCAGTCCGCTCTGCACCGCTGCGACGCCCACCTGGGCGGGAGAAAGCAGACAACTTCCGCCCTGGTTCGTCGCGGCGGTCGTGGGCCGGACGTGCATCGCGAGGGCGGCCTGCTGGTTCAGTCCGGAGATCGCGGTGACATCGGCGGCGATGCGAGGCGGCAGCCGGACCGCCGTGGAGGTGTGCGCCCGGACGCCTTCCTCGGCGCTGTCGTAGATCGTGACGCCGAAGGCCCGCTGCACGGTCGCGGCCGAAGCGGTCAGCGGCAGACGGCTGCCGGTGGCATCGAGCGGTCCGACTCGAAAGCCCTCCGCCCGTGCCCATTCGGCCACTTGAGCGACCGTGGCGCGGGATGCGCCGAAGCGCTGGCGCAATTGAGCATCGGTCAGGAATTTGCGGTAGTCGGTGGTGCCGGGGTCCGAGACCGCCGTGGCGTAGGAGCGTAGTTGGCTTTCGGCTGGACTTCGCAGAGTGATGGTGATGGCGACCGGTGTGCTGCCCGGGACGGTTCTGCCGAAGTCGGGTCGGGGCTCCGAAGCCATAACGGGTGCCGCGATTGCGGCCACCAATGGCCCTGCGGCGAGCAGGCACGGGATGCGATTGCGCAGGCGCATAGAGGGTGACTTCCTGTGAAGATTGATCGCTGACAACGAATGGAGGAAGAGATCAGCGCCGTGCCGCCGCTGGGCGTAGCCGTGTAGGCGGGTGCGCGGGAGCTCAGGGATCTGGAATCGCGTTTCGGAGTGGGCGCTCGGCCGTTGGGCCAGCGGACGCGATAGACCCGAGGCTCCGGAGTCGTTTCAGGACAGTTGCTGCGCGCCAGGCGACGAAGCAGGTCAGGGCGTAGTTGCCACGCGGGCCTCCGCTCGCCGGCACGCGAGCACGAGAAGCGGGCGGACGACGACCTGTCGCCGGCGAGGCGGCAACCTCCGTAGCCGGAGAAGGTCATGCAATCGGAGCGGACGTTCGGGCGGCGTACCGCCACCGCGGGGAGGCGGGCTGTCCCGCGCCGCGGGCAGCGCGGGGTGATCCGTGCAAGCCGTTGAGCCGGATGAATCCATGCATTCGACCCTGTCCGATACGGCGAATACGCGCGAGGTGGCCCAACCTGCCCCGACCTGCCCCGACCCAACCTGACCCGCCCCCGACCTGCGGTGCTTGACGGCATCGGCGACCGCGATGTATCCCTTGCGAGACCCGTCGATCCGATCGGGTTCGCCCCATTGCGGCGACGGGGACCATCAGGAGGACGGCAACAATGGCGGTGTCGCCGCAGGAAGTCCTGGACGTCAGCGCGGCGGTGTTGCCCACTTCTGTCGCTGCGGCTCTTCTGGATCTGGGAAACGCCTGCAACGACGCTGCCGTCGCGGTCCATTCCGCTACGAGCCGGCAGCTACAGGAGACGGCAATTCAGCGCGCCCACGACAGCACCAGCCATGCCGGCCCGTTTGTCCAGCGCGTAGCGCACCAGCGACAGCAGTTGGTGGACCAACAGTTCGACCAAGCCGTGATCGCAATGTCGTGCGTCGCGGCGGTATACGCGGCGTACGCGAGCAGCGTGGCAGCCGCCGCGCTCGCCGGGCTGGACCCTCCGCTGCCGGAGTCCGTGGTCGTGCGCCGAACCGCTGAAGACGATGGGCTGAGGACTCTCCGCGGCACCGACGCCGGAGCTATGTCGCCGCTCTTTGTCGTCGAGCTCGCCCGCCCGTCGGACGTCATGAGCCGATTCGACCACTACCTGCCCGAGCTGAGGTTCGACCTGGCTGTCGACTCGGATGTTCGTGGTCAGCATGAGTACATCGCCAAACTGCACCGCGAACTCATCACGATGATTATCTATCGGCTACGCGACGAGCGATACGCCTACGACGACGTAGCGGCTGTGGGAGTCGGCGACTTCTTACTACGCCGATGCGACTTCCCGGACGCTCTGCACCGCTACGCGACGGTCCTGGTCGTGGCCTTGGGCATGCTCACCGTCCAGACCGCAGGTGGAAGAGCTGGGTAAGGCCGCCGATCAACATCTCGTTCTGAGACGTTGGAATCGCCTGGCCGGTTACAGGACGTGGAATGGGTCGACCGGAAGTCCCCAGTCCTCGTGCCTGATTCCCAGCATCACCGTGAGCAGCGCCCGAGTGTCCTGACTCATGCCCTTAATGAGCCGTTCCCAGCGCACAACCATCCTCTCGGCGTTCTCCTGGGCGGCCGCCGTACCGTGATCGCCCTCGACCTGGCGCATCTCGTACGCCAGTCTCGCCTGACCCCAGCCTTTGGCTTTGCGGAAGGCCAACAGGCGTCTGCCCGGCGGTAGTCGCTGGAACTCGGGGGCTGTTCGTATGAGCGCGACTCGCTCTTCGAAGCTGGATTCCTCCCAGCACCCCTTGAACCTGAGCATGAACTGCATGTCGGCGTTGTCTTGGATCAACAGCCGCTGCCGGAGCCGGCGTTCGTGGGCGCTCATCGCACGGTCCGGTAACTGTTCCGACGCGGCATCAGGACCAGGTGCGGAGGCCTCGGTAGTGCCATCGGCAGCGGCTTGCGTAGGAGCGCCCGAGAGCGCGTTGATGTTCATCGGTTACCTCCAAGAAGGCCGTCAGGGCCAGGATCAGTCATCGTCACAGTCGGCTAGCGACGCCCGGACGAACACCGAGGCCGCCGTCGACCCGCAACGTCGTCCCGTTGACGTATGCGGCACCGTCGCTGGCCAGAAACGACACGACGGCGGCGACCTCGGTCAGCCGGCCGACCCGCAGCGCGGGAATGTGCCACATCGGGTTCTTGCTGGTTCCCGGCTTTAGCTGGATTTGTTCGTCGTCCTCGATCAGGCCCGGAGCGACCACGTTGACGGCGATGTTGTGTTCCGCGAGCTCTCCGGTCAGCGACTCGGCCAAGCCGATCAAGCCCGCATTGAGGGAGAAGGCGCCGAACCGCGCGGGTCCGATCTCGTCCACCATCGCCGACGGCGACGCCAGGAAGATCATCCGACCCCACTGGCTTCGCTGCATCGCGGCGCGAGCTCGGCCGGCCGCGACGAAAGCGGCCTCAAGGCCGATTCGAACCCCGTAGGTGAAATCGGTTGTGTTGAATTCAGGTGCCGGCGGCGTCCGCGGCATGCCGGGGTTGGCCACCAGGATCTCCACCGGCCCAAGCGCTGCCTCGGCTTGGTCGAAGGCAGACTCAACGCCGGACTGAGTGAGGTCGCCGCCGACACGAAACACTTCCGGTAGGCGGGTCTCGCCGAAGGTCACGGCCACTCGATGCCCATCAGCTGCCAGCGCCTGCGCTACCGCGTCATCCACGCCGGAGCCCGTTCCGATAACCAATGCCATCCGCTGCACCACGTTCCGCCTTCCCCAAGCGTGGTGGCAGATCAGTCCGAGCCATCCACGCATCAACGAAGACTTCATCGTGCACAAATCAGTGGATCTTCGTTACACGATGTTACCGTCTACAGTGGCAGCGTGCGTGTTCAAGATCACTCAAGGTGGCCGTAGGCGGTCTGACCTCGTCTTCCGCGCCGCAGAGGGCCGGCTCTTTAGGAAATATTGCTAAGGGTTTAGCGACGGCTTGCTATGTTCTGGAGCTTCGACGGATTCTCCAGCCACCGACGGAGTTCCGCCCTTGTCGCCCTCTACAAGGGAGCACCATGACAGACAGCCAACGCGCGGCCCGCCTGGCGCAGGCCGGCGCGCTTTGCAGAGCGTGTCGCATGCGCCTCGATCCGGACGACTTTCCCCGCGCGGAGGCCACGCACGGCGGTCCACGAAAGCAGCCGCGTAAGACCCATTTCGTGACGCAGAGGCAAATCGCGGATCGACTCGGCTACAGCCCGGGCTGGTACGGCGACTTCGAACGCGGCAAGGTAGAACAATGGGGCGTGGACTTCCTCCGTATCGTCGCCTGGACCCTCAAGATGACCGCCGAGGAGACCAACCTGCTGTACTCCCTCGCCCTTCTTCCACCTGGAGAACCTGAGGAAGAACTGCGCGACAGCAGGATCATCAAGTGGATACTGGACGAGCAGTCCTGTCCCGCAGCCGTCTTCGCCAGCTCACGGAGGCTGCTCGCCTTCAACAAGCCGATGCTCGAATGGTTCCCGTGGGCCGGCAGCGACAACGCCAATTTCATGCGCTGGGCTTTCACCACAATCGAGGCCCGCACGATGCTGCACAACTGGCCCACCGAGTGGGGTCCGCAGCTCTGGGCCGAGCTGCAATACAGCCTTGCCCGCCAGCCCGAGAACACCGAACTCACGGATCTCAAAAGCGAAATCCTTGAACGCAGCCGTGCAGCTCGAGACTTTGACGAGAATCCCGTGTCGTACATCGCTCCCGACGGTCAACGCCGGCGAGTCAAGCTGCCGGCACACGACAACAAGATCATCACCATTGAACTTCGAGTACTCGTCCCGCAGTCCGCGCCCGCAAGTACAGTGACGTGGTTCGTCCCGCTCGACGAAAACCAGCACTGACAGCGGCCAACCCGCGTCGGACACCAGTCCCCTGTAGGGCAAGGTGAGCCGTTGCGGACCGCGTCGTAGTCCTTGACCAGGCCCGCGGCGAAACCGGCCAGTTGTGCGACTCCGCTGGCCTTGGCTCTGGTGATCCAGGCGTCCAAGTGTTGGCTTGGAGCTGGCGGAGCATGCCGGCGAAGTCGCTGACCAGCTCATCGACCGTGCGCAGGCTGTCACAACGGTCCAGGATCCGGGCCAGGTCGGCTTGTTCGCGGTCGGTGCGCTCGGCGGCGGGCCGGATGATCCAGCCGGTCACCGCCCGGGGCTTCGGCGCGACCGCCGCCACGGCAGTCGGCTTGATCGCGCCGTCGCGCCAGGTCTGGAGTAGTCGGCGCACGGTCCGGGCGCTGCCGCGATAGCCGCGCTCCCGCAGTTCAGCGGTCAGCAGCACGGCGTTGGTGCAGCCTTGCTCCCACCGCCCGGCGAGGTAGGCGGCGTGGTCGTCGAGTTCGCGCTCTCGGGGGACGGTTTCGGTGAGTAGTTCGTCCGCGGTCGCCGCGCGCAGGTAGCGGCGCACGGTCTTGCCGTCGAGGTTCGACGCCCGGCTCATGTTTGAGCGGCTCGGGCGCGGTCAAGCGTGGAGTTCACTCCGGACGGGGAAGACGTGCCTGACACGCTTGGCACGGCATCGGTAGGCCGACCGGAGTGGTGAAAATCCAGCAAACTCGCCGTTTCCTCCAGGGTGAAAAATTTCAATCATCGTTCCCCATTCCACCCGAATGTGACAATTGCGAGCCCTGCTCCGACACTGGCTGCGTCTGTTCCGTCGAAGCACTGGCTATGCCTGGCCCGCCACTGGCGGCCGCAGGGCCCTCACCATCTATCAGTAGGCGTCGGCGGAGACCGACTTGCCCCTTCCTGTTGTCGTCGTCGAGCTTGGCTGAGCCGAGTCTCACGACGAAGCCTCAGATCCCCTGCCTCGAGGTGCCCTCAGCTACCTCGGGGTGCCTCCAGGTGCCTCTACCTGCCCCAACACGGCTCAGTACTAGCGCGTTGTCGAGGGGGACCACTTCATTCGAGTGACAGCCAGACCGCCTTCGTGCGGCAGTCTTCCGACCCCAGAGACTGCCTCAATCACGTGCCGGCCCGGCGAGGCCCAGGCTTTCAGGGCAGTCCGGGGCAGTCCGGGGCAGGTGCGGGCAGCTTCTACCCAGGTCAGCGATCAGGAAGGGTCGTCGGCAAGCAGCCGGGTCTCGCGCTCCAGAACCGCCGACTGACAGATCTGGAGCGCCGTACGCGCCATTCGCTAGCTGGGTGTTGCTCGTGACGCCGTGCGAGTGCCGTGCAGGCGGAGAGCGCCGGCCGCAACCTTGCCTCCGGCAATTCGAGGCGCGCTCCGGTAGGGGGAGCTTCACGCCGGAGCGGGGAGTCCACCCGCTCACCCGAAGGGCAGCGATGAAATCGATCTTCGTTCGCGCAGCCGCGATCGCTGCAGCGGCTCCTGGCCTGACGCTCACTGGGTGCGCAACGGCACTGCCCAACGCGACAAGGGCGTCGGCGACGTGCACGAAAGCTGCGTCGGCGTCAATGGCAGCGGTTTGCACGGAATCTCGGACTGCGCGTAGCCCCGAGACCTCGCTTGACGCTGCTTCCAGGGCTACATCAGCGCCTCTCGCCGTCCTGCGTCCACTCCTTCTCGAGGACCTCCATGACCATCACCCTGAACACGCCGCCCGCTAGGCCGGCTACCTCCTCCACGACGCTGAGCCGATACCGAACGGCGATCAGCACCATGTTCGCAGTAGCCGGGACGATCATCGGCACCTGGACCGCCCGAATGCCTGCCATCCAACACCACCTCGGCCTGACGGACAGCCAGCTCAGCATCGCGCTGCTTGCGCTTGCCTGCGGAGGCCTCGTGGGCATGCGCACCGCGGGACGATTCGTCGACCGCCACGGCAGTAGCGGCGTCATGAAGACAACCGCCGTGACGCTCGGCGCCGTGCTGGTCGTCACCGCGTACGCACCCAACCTCGCCGCCCTTGCCGCCGCGCTCCTTGTTCTAGGAACGCTGCACGGCACGCTTAACGTCGCCATGAATTCGGCCGCCGTGGTCTGCCAAACGGCCTATCGCCGACCGATCATGACTTCCTTCCATGCGCAGTTCAGCATCGGCGGTGTCGGCGGCGCCGTCGCCTCTGCCGGCTGCGCCCACCTCGACCTCTCCGTTGGACAAACCTTCCTGACTATCGGGGGTGCACTGACTGTCACAGCGCTCTGGGCGAACCAGCGCCTGACCGCCGGCCCACACAACGAAGCCGCCAGCGACGAACCAATGGCGAGAACCCCACACGGGCTCGGCGGCCCGCGCCGCGGCCGCGTCCTGCTTCTCGGCCTGCTCGCGTTCTGCGCCTTGATCAGCGAAGGTGCCGCAGCGGACTGGAGCAGCGTCTACCTCGATCGGCTCAGCGCCTCACCGGCGTACGCTGCCGCCGCATACGCCGCCTTCGCCGGCTGCATGACCCTCGGCCGCCTCACCGGCGACCGCATAACCGCCAAGCTGCGCCCCACCACTCTGCTGCGTGCATGCGGCCTGCTCGCCGGGGCGGGCCTGGCCGCCGGCATCACCATCGGCAGGCCCGCTGCCGCGATCATCGGCTTCGCATGCCTCGGCGCTGGCCTGTCCTGCGTCATACCGCAACTGTTCTCGACGGCCGGCAACCTCGATCCCAGCCGGCCCGGCGCTGCCCTGTCCCGGGTCTCGGCGGTTGGCTACCTCGGCTATGTCACCGGCCCGGTCCTCATTGGCGCTGCCGCCGCCCGTCTGGGGCTTGGGCACGCCTTGCTCATCCTTCCCGCCTTGGCCGGCCTGCTCGTCGCGGTCGCGCCCATCGTTCGGCCAGCGGCCGACGGCCATTCTCAGGCCGAGCGGGCGCGCAGCGCCGAACGCCTACCAATGCTCGAAGTGACGACGTAACCCCCGGTCTCGCCCAGCGGTCTACGCACCTTCGCATCACCGCCGCTCACCGACATACCAACGACCTCGCCGTTCGCCGGCAGGGAATCACATCAATGGAGGAAACGACTCATGCGACAACACCACACCGCTTACACCGTTGCGGCAATGCTCACCGTCGCCCTCACGATTACCGGCTGCACCCGCACCGACGACCACGCACCGACCTCCCGAGCGACAACCACAACGCAAGCACCGGCCGCGGAGCTCGCCGACGCCGCGAACCGGCTCAAGAACGAGACCTTCGCCATGACCATGACCGTGAAACTCGACGACACCGACGCAGAGCTGAACGGCGACATGGATCCTGCCCACGAACGCGGCGCGCTCACCGCCACCACCACGGTCGACGGCAGACGGTCAGTGCAGGAATGGCGCATGATCGGCAACACCGTCTACCTAAAGAGCAACACCCCCACCCTGCCCGGTACCACGAGCAAACCCTGGCGCCGAATCGCCCCAACAGGCCCCGACGCCAATCTCACCGACGGCCTCGACGGAGCGAAGATCGCCGACCCGCTTCGCCAGGCCACGGCCGTCCATCGCACCAGCACCGGCCACTACACCGGAACACTCCAGATTGCGGCGCTCACCGGGTTCCTCGACTCGCCGACCTCGACCTCGGGACCGAGTGGCCAGCCCCCGCAGTCGCTGACCTTCACGGCCGAAACCGACACCCAAAACCGCCTGACCCACTACCACCTAGACGTGCCGCGCAGCAGAGGCGGAACCTACCCCATCGACATCACATACTCCGGATTCGGCGTTCCCGTTAAGGTGCAGGCTCCACCCGCCGAACAAGTCGCCGACTAGAGCGGTCGAGGGTCGAGGATTTTCCCCGGGAATGCCCTTAAGTGAGGGCGGATCCGATAGGGCTCAGCACCTTTCCGAACCCGTAGGCTACTCGCCGAAAAATGCTCATCGTTCCGGAACTAGCATCCCGCCTACGCGAAGCTCAATCATGTGGCAGGAGGGTTCCATTGCTCCTGCCGCCCCCAGCAGGGAGGCGTGAGTCGTTGCTTCCTCGAAGCGAACCTTCTATCGCTAGCGCGTATCAGATTTCTTCTGGCGACAATACCAATCCCGCTAGATCGGGCATATCCGCCATTCCTCTACCAGAAATACGTTCCCAAGAATTTGAGGCCGAGCAGTACGCTACAGTGACGCCGATCGATAGAGGAGGCCGGTTGGCCGACCGTTCCCCAATCATCGCTCTGGGTTGGCGCCCAGGAGACGCGGTTCGCATCACGGCCCATCCGCACAAGGGCGTGATCGTCGTCGTCCCGGGTGGCCCTCACCGGCTGACGGCGGCCGGGCACCTGAGACTGCCTTCCGACATTCGCCACACCTGCCATCTGGAGAACGGCAACCGATTGCTGGCCATCGCATATCCCCACCAGAACCTCCTGATCGCCGCGACCGCGCACAGCACAATGATGATGATCAAATCATGGCTGCGGCCATCTGATGCGCCCCAGCAAACATGAACGATCTACCCGATCTGTCGAACCTTGACCAGAATCAACTTCTCCGGCTCCTGCTGGAACGGCTACCGGCTGCGCCGGCCGAGACCACGCCAAAGATAGCCGCACCGACTTTCGACGAGTACCTGGACAAGGTAGCCGGGGCAGTGGGAGCGGGCACCCGCCGCGCAAACGAACCGTACTGGAACAGAATCAAGGCCGTCTGGGGCAACCGGCGTATCGACGAGCCCACACCACTCGAGATCGCGGACCTCGCCGCTCAAGCACAACAGAACGCCATCGTACGCAGCAACAGTAAAGGCGGCCGCTCTGCCGCAGAGCACGTAATCTCTGCGCTCAGATGCATGTACCACTACGCCGTCGCCGACCGTATCATCAGCGAGGCCGACAACCCCGCACTACGCGTCAGCAAACCGCGCCGCCTCATCAGCAACCGCCGCGCGCTGGACTCAGCTTCGCTGACCGAGATTATCGAGATCACGGGCTCGACCGGCAACGACCCCGACCTCGACCTCCTGCTCATCCGCTTCCACTTGGAGACAGCTGCCCGCCGCGGTGGTGCTCTGGCAGTAAGACCACGCGATCTCGACCCCGAGCAGAGCCTTGTCCAGCTCCGCGAAAAGGGCGGCACGACACGGTGGCAGCCGGTATCGCCGTCCCTGATGGCAAGCCTCCAGGCACACGGCCAGCAGCGATTCGCCGACGACCCGGACGATCAGCTATTGCGCTACCGAAACGGCAACCCCATCACGCACCGACGCTACGACAACCTCTGGGTACGCCTCGGCAAACACTTGCCCTGGATCGCCAAACAGAACGTGAGCACCCACTGGCTGCGATACACGACCCTGACCTGGGTCGAGCGCAATTTCGGCCAGGCCATCGCCCGCGGCTACGCCGGCCACAGCGACGGCGGCCCCCAAGGCGTGACAGCAATCTACGTAAGGCCCACCCTCTACGAAATCGCCACAGCTCTATCGAGCCTGACCGGCGAACACCACCCCCTGGCCCCAACTGAAACGGGATCCACACAAACGCAATCCCCGGCCCGGGTGCCCCTACCCAAGATCTACCAGCAGATCTACGACGACGCGGAGCACCCGAGCTGATCGCAGCCCGGGTACTCCGCTCTGTCGCACCTCTGCCGTCGGCCTTCTCACCCCCCAGCGGCCGCAGCCAGCTGCGGCGGCACATAGTCGGGACACATGGGATGCCGCTCGCCTGTCAACGCGGCAAGCGCCATCGCCACCTCGATCGGATTAGCCCGCACATACACCGCCGTGACCCCCGAGTCACCCTTCGGCTCGGCATGGCCGGCATAAGCGCGGGCCACTGCTTCGCCGAAGTTCCGCTCGACCCACGTCAAGGTCGTATGCCGTATCCAGTGGTTACTGATCTGATGCGCCTCGGCCCACGGCAACGCACCCCGAACCCGAGCCCACAAATGGTCGTAACGCCGATAGGTGATCGGCTTGAAATTCCGGTACCGCAACAACTGCTCCCGGCCCGGCGCCCTTCGCTCCAACGAGTGCCGAACCAGATGCGTCATCAGCGTCCCTGACACAGGCTGCCAACGCACCGTCCCGCCCTTCTCACGAAGCCTGATCACTCCCTGCTCGACGTCCAGATCAATCGGGCGCAGCGCCAGCGCCCCGCCTCGCCGCGCCGCCGTCTCGGTATGCAACCGAATGATCAGACTGTCCAGATCCGGATCGTCGCCCGTGCCGGACACAACCGCGTTGATTTCGGCCAGCTTGTCGTGAGCGATCGCGCTACGCCCGCTAGGCCGCCGCGGCGGCTTGGCAACTTTCCGAGCCGGATTGCCCGCAGCAGAGATGAGTCCATCGTTCTCCGCATGCTGATACAGGTACCGGATGGCGGAGACGAAATTCTCGGCGGCGCTCACACCTCCGCGCCCGTTACTGCGCTGAACGGCGTTTGTCTTCGTCCACTCCCGCATCGACTCCAGCTCGGTGACCGTCGGTTCGGTAATCGGCCGGTTCGGCCACCGCTCCACCAGCCGATTCCAATGAGTCAGGTGTGTCTTACGCGACCCAGAGCTCACCGTTTCGACAAGCCCTGGGACATATTCGCTGAACGTCGGTGCCGGTACGGACGGTCCCGGAGTCGCGAGCAACTCGTCCGGCGAGATACCCATCTTCGCCAACAGCAGCCGCGCTGCGTCCAACTCCGCTTGGCGAACAGCATCCCTGCTCATGTGCCCTCACCTCCGAGCGCCGCCGCGTGCGCAGAGCCGACCGCCCGGTCCAGCGCTTTGGGAGGGTGAAGAACAGCGACCTGCGCGACCGGATCCGCGACCACGAGAACCCGCTCGCCGGCCGTCAGGCCGCACCACTGCCGGATCGCTGACGGAACCGGCAGGTAGCCCCGGCCGTTCACCGAATGTGAGCCCCGGTTGTCGGGGCGCACGATGATCAGACCGTTCTGTTCGTACATGTCGAGCCGGATCGCGGCATGCCAGCTCATCGCGCGGATGATCGTGCGGTCAGCAATCCGGCCCGAGTGATCCACCGCTGTCATCGAGTACAGCAGGGCACCCTCGCGGGGCTCCAGCAGTGCCGCGAGCGGCAGCGGCGCGCGCCGTAGCGAGAGCTCGGCGAGACCGTTGCGGATACCACCGTTGCCTTGGGGTAGCTGGACCGGCGGGATGACGATCGGCGGTGGCTCGGTGGTCACGAAGACCGCCGCCGAAATCGGACAGCCGAGGTCGAACGACGCAGGGCTGCTGCAGGAGCGTGGTCAGAGGCCTCCGAGCACGGAGGCCACGAAAAGCGCACATACGCGTCAAAAGTGTGTCCGGAGGGGGACTTGAACCCCCACGCCCGATAAAGGGCACTAGCACCTCAAGCTAGCGCGTCTGCCATTCCGCCACCCGGACCTGCATCGACCCACCCAGCTCCGACCCGGGTTTTTCACGCCCTGGATCGGCGCCCCAGCGGGCCGCACAGGAGAGAACTGTACACGGCCCCCACCGGCCCCCGCAGGCAGGGTCGGCCCATTGACATTCCTCGCATAACGCCGGGCTGGCCTGGCGCCGGGGAGGCGTACCGGGCAGCATGGCCTTCGTGTCCGAAGCCTCCGCTCTCACCCCGGCCCGTCGGCGGGCGCAGGAGCTTGCTGCGTCCGGTGATCTGGCGGGGGCTCGTGACCTCCTCGAGAAGGCGGTTGAGCTGGGCGGGGCCAATCTGGCCGAGGACGACCCGGACGTGCTGCTCACGGCCTACCACCTGGCCCAGGTCTATCAGCGCCTCGACGATCATCCGTCGGCGCGGCGGGTGCTGGAGGAGGCGTATGCGGCGGGGCAGTGGCGGCTGGGTGACCACGATCCGCTGATGGTGGAAATCTCGCACGACATCGGGGTGGTGGCCGAGGAGCTCGGCAACCGGCACGAGGCGCGCAAGGCTTTCACCCGGGTTGCCGAATACGGGCCGGCTGCGCTGGGTGCCAACCACGAGGTGGTCGGCCGGGCGCAGGCTTATCTGGGGCATGCGCCGGATTCCGTACGCTCGCAGGCTCCCACAACCGCGGCGCCGGCAGTTCACGGAGTTTCAGAACCGAACCTCATGCTGGTCACCCCGGTCCCGTCCGTGCCGCCGTTTCCCGAGCCGGTGACCGTGGAGCCGACGAGCATCCTGCCCGCGGTGAGCCCGGGCCTGGTCGAGCCCCCGCCGGCCGCGGCCCCGGTGTGGACGCCCGCGCCCCGCCGTTCACCCGAGGGGGTCGACGAGCCCACCATCGTCCAGCCGACGATCACTCCCCGGCGGGACGACGGCCGGCCGGCCGCCTTCGATCGTCCCGGGGCGTGGCCGGTCCCAGGGTTCGAACCGGGCCCTCCGAGCTTGCCGGTCCAGCGCGTTCCCGATCAGCAGTGGGCCCCTCCCCCTCCCCACCACCACCTGATTGGGCGGGGGGCGGCGGCCGGGGCCGGCCCGGGACAGAGCCTGGGCCGGGGTGGCGCGCCGCAACCCGCGATGCCGGGCGCGGTCGCCGGTGCGGTTGTCGGCGGGGACCGCGCGTACAGAAAAAGAGGCGTGAGTGTCTTCGCGGCGATTGCCGCCGTTCTTGCCTCGGTTATCGCGGTGGCCGCGCTGGTTTTTGTCCTCGCCAACCGCGGCGATGACAACAGCAACGCAACCGCTTCAGATGTGCCAACTCTGGCCGGGGCGCCGCCGGCCGGGGTGCAGCTGCGTGACCGGGGCGCGGAGATCGAGATCAGCTGGAAGGATCCGACGTCCGGAACCGTCTCCTTCATGATCGTGATGGCGCATCCGGGGGAGGAGCTGAAGCCGATGGCGACGCTCGGACCTGGGAAGACCTCCTATCGGGCGGGCGGGCTGAGCACGCGGCTCAACTACTGTTTCGCGGTGGTCGCGGTCTATCGGGCGAACCAGTTCGCGACGTCGCCTCAGAGTTGTACCAGCCGCGCGGGCGTCGATCCGGGTTCGTCCACAGGCAAGTAATTGATCACGCTCGGTGTCGCTCTTTATCCACAGGCGTGACTTCCGGGTATCGACGCCTGCCACCGGCCCCCTATGATGGCCTGCGTCCTTGAGGAGGGCGCACGGCCGGACGGGGAGGTTAGCCGCAGTGACCAGCGCGGATGGCACGGAAGTGGCGGCGGTGGCCAGGCGCAGGTGGCTCAGTAAAGGCTATCTGGTGACCATGGGCACGGTGCTGGTCTTGACGGCCGGGCTGGGGTTGACGGTGCTCGGGCTCGGGTCGGCCGATCAGGCGGTGGCCAGCTACGACGCCGCCTCGTGGGTGTGGAGCGAGGCGAAGAGCGAGGTCGCCCGCATCAACGGCATCACGGCCAAGGTGGACACGCGCAAGGCCGTGCCGCAGGCAAACGGGCACGAGATCACGATCGCGCAGAACGACCGGTTCGTGGTCCTGCGCGACCAGACGACCGGCGCGATCGGCACGATGGACCTGAGCACGCTGAAGGAGACGTGGGAGCAGAGCCGGACCGCGGGCGCCGGCATCGGTGTGCGGGTGGCGCTCGACGAGCACTCGGCGTTCGTGATCGACACCGTGCAGGGGCAGGTGCAGCAGATCGACCCGGCGACGCTCGGGCCGATCGGGTCGGCGCTGCACTTCACGCCGGGCATCGCGGGCGGCGAGTTCGACGGCAAGGGCCGGCTCTGGATCGCGTCGCCGAGCGAGGGCACGGTCACGGCGATCACGCCGGTCGCCACGCCGTCGGGGTCCGGCGGCGGGCAGGCGGCGGCCTCGCCGGCCGAGAGCCAGGTCAAGACCACGCCCGTCTCGACGCCCAGCCACGACCTGGCGCTGTCCACGATGAGCGACGGCGTGGCGGTGCTCGACCGCACGACCAACCAGCTGACCACGATCCGCAGCGACGTGCGCAAGGACGTGACGCTGCCGCTGACCGGGCCGGGCGAGCTGTCCGACAAGGTCGACGGCGAGCAGGTGCCGGTGACGGTCACCGATTCCCGGCACGTCTATGTGGTCAATGACAAGACCGGCGGCCAGACCGACTTCTCGGTCCCGGGCGACGGTACGGGCCTGGAACCGGCCGTGGCGTGGCAGGGCTTCTTCTACGTCGCCGACTCGGCGAGCGGCGCGGTGCACGTGTTCGACTCGGCGGGCCAGCAGCAGAAGGGCTTCGGGTTCACCAACCCGGGCGGGCCGCTGGACATGGAGGTCCGCGAGGGCTACCTGTTCATCAACGCGCCCAACTCGTCGACCGCCAAGGTGGTCGACGACGCGCACACGGTGCGCACAGTCGACAAGTACGCCGACGACATCCTCGGGGGCGACCCGCCGAAGACGCCGCCCACGCCGCCGCCCCCGCCGCGTAAGCCGAGCAAGCCGGTGGTGAGCAAGCCGGGCGCGCCGCGCAACGTGCGCGCGGCGGCCGGAAACGCGACCGCCACGGTGACCTGGCAGGCGGCGTCCGCCAACGGTGCGCCCATCCTGCGGTACGTGGTGGAGGGTGCCGGCCGGACGTTCCAGGTCGGCGCCGACCAGCGGTCGCTGGCCGTGACCGGGCTGACCAACGGCGAGACCTACCAGTTCACGGTGCACGCTGTGAACAAGAAGGGCGACGGGCCGCCCAGAACCAGCAACTCGGTGCGGCCGACCTCCGAGGTGCCCGACGCGCCGACCGCGGTCACCGCCGAGGCGAAACCGGACGGCACCGTGGCCGTGAGCTGGCCCGAGGCCAACGGCCAGGGCCTGGCGATCAGCCGCTACACCGTCACCGCGATCTCCGAGGGTGGCAGCTCGCCGGTCGGCGACAGCACCAAGACCTCGCTGACGATCGCGGCCGGCCAGCTGGCATACGGCAAGCAGTACGCGTTCACGGTCACCGCGGTCAACGAGCACGGCGCCGGGTCGAAGGCGTCGCCGGTGTCGGCCAGCGTGGTGCCGTTCACGACGCCGGGCGCGCCGCTCAACCTCGACGCCAGCACCGACGGCTCGCAGTCCGGGGCGATCAAGGTGGCCTGGCAGGCGCCGCCCGACAACGGGCGGCCGATCACCAGATACGTGGTGGCGGCGGGCGGCAAGTCGACCGACGTGGCCGGCGCGACGAGCACGACGCTGACCGGGTTCGACGCCGGGGCGAGCGTGCCGGTCGAGGTGCGGGCGGTCAACGAGGCCGGCCCGGGCGAGGCGGCGTCGGCGACGGCGCGCACGGTGGCCAAGCCGCGGATCACGGTGACCGGCACGAACCCGGCCTGGAACAAGGCGACCGTGTCGTTCAACACCGACAACGGCGGGGCGTCGAGCACGACCTGCAAGATGAGCGGGGGCGGCGGTTCGGCCTCCGGCAGCTGCTCCAGCCTGGCGATCTCGTCCCTCAAGCCGGGTACGGCCTACAGCTTCACGATCACGGCGACCAATGTGGCCGGCACCGTGACCGCGAGCGCGAGCACGACGACCGACAAGCTCTACGGCACGGCGACCTGCAACGACGGTGCGGAAGGCGACACCGCGCACTACTGCGACGACAACGTCAACGGCCGCAACGGCAACGAGATCTTCAGTGTCACCAAACAGGACAACGCCAAGCAGGTCGGCTGGGCCAAGCCGGGGACGAAGCTCGAGGCGTACTGCAAGAAGTCCGGCAGCGAGATCGACTCGTACATCTACAACGACCACAAGAAGAGCACCTGGTGGATTCAGGTGAACTACAGCGGCAAGAACTACATCCCCTGGGCGTGGCTCAACTTCTCCGACGACCAGGCGACGCTGAACGCACTGCCGGGCTGCTGAGGAACACCTTGACCATCCACGAACCGATACCGCCCGCCCACGTCCAGGGCTTCGCCCAGCTGGCCGGGCAGCTCGCCGACCGGATCGGCACGGTCGTGCTCGGCAAGCCCGACGTGGTGCGGCTGGCGCTGACCGCCCTGTTCGCCCAAGGCCACGTGCTGCTCGAAGACGTGCCCGGCGTCGGCAAGACGACGCTGGCCCGGGCGCTGGCGGCGTCCGTCCGCGGGCAGTGGCGGCGCATCCAGTTCACGCCCGACCTGCTGCCCTCCGACGTCTCCGGCGTGACGATCTTCAACCAGGCGAGCCGCGGGTTCGAGTTCCACCCCGGGCCGGTGTTCGCCAACATCGTGATCGCCGACGAGATCAACCGGGCGTCGCCGAAGACCCAGTCGGCGCTGCTCGAGGTGATGGAGGAACGGCGGGTCACGGTCGACGGCGTGCCGCACCCGGTGCCGCAGCCGTTCCTGGTGGTGGCCACCCAGAACCCGGTCGAGATGGACGGCACCTACCGGCTGCCCGAGGCCCAGCTCGACCGGTTCCTGGTCAAACTGTCGGTCGGCTACCCCTCCGAGGACGTCGAGATCGAGGTGCTGCGCGGCGCGGCGATGCGCTCCCCGGACGCGATCGAGCCGGTCACCGACACGGCCACGGTCGGCGAGATGGTGAAGATCGCGATGCGGGTCCACGTCGCGGACCCGCTCTATACGTACGCGGTACGCCTGGCCGCGGCGACCCGGAACCATCCGCAGGTGCGCGTCGGGGTGAGCCCCCGCGGGGTGATCGCGCTGACCCGGGCGGCCGGCGCGTTCGCGCTGATCAACGGGCGTGGCTATGTGCTGCCGGAAGATCTGAAGGCGCTGCTCGGGCCGGTGTTCGCGCACCGGGTGCTGCTGTCGGCGGACGCCCAGTTGCGGGGCGTGACCGCGGCCGAGGTGCTCGACGACGCGATCCGCCAGGTGCCGGTGCCGCTGCCCGACGGGCACCGCGTCGCGGCCGGGGCGTGACCACGGCGAGCGGCGCAGCGGGCCGCCCCGCCGGCGAGCCGCCGCAGGGGCCCCCCCGCGCGCCGCCGCCGCGGGCACGGCCCGGCCCCCGCGGGGTACGGCGAGGGTGGGGGGCGGGTGGGGGACGCCCAGCGTGCGGAAGGGGGGGCTTACGCCGACGCGGGGGTGG
>NZ_JBFBAD010000087.1:0-40907 GCF_040682075.1 Actinoplanes sp. NPDC051411
CCGCGCCCGCGGGGGGGGTTTCTGCGCGCCAGCTCCCCCCCCCCCTCCGCGCCCCGGGCCGCGCGGGGCCAGTTGGCCGGCGGGCGCCCGCCTGTCACGCCCGACAGCAACCGGGCGATCGTGGCCGCGCTGGCGATCACCCAGACCGTCGGCTACGGCACCCTCTACTACGCCTTCGCCGTCTTCCTCGTCCCGGTCTCCGCCACCCTGCACACCTCCACCACCGCCGTGACCGGCACCTTCACCGCATCCGTCCTCGCCTCCGCCGCGCTCGCGGTGCCGGTCGGCCGGTGGCTGGACCGCCGCGGCGGCCGAGCCCTGATGACCGCGGGGTCGCTAGTCGGTGCGCTGCTGCTGGTGGCGTGGTCGCACGTGCACACCCTGGGCCAGCTGTATGCGGTCCAGGTCGGCCTCGGCGCCGCCGGCGCCGCCAGCCTCTACGAAGCAGCCTTCGCCGTCATCATCGCCTGGCACAGCCCCGACCGGCGATCCTCAGCCCTGCTGAGCCTGACCGTCGTCGCCGGATTCGCCAGCACCATCTTCCTGCCGCTGACCGGCTGGCTCGTCGACCAATACAGCTGGCGCACCGCCCTGCTGATACTCGCAGCGATCCAAGCCGTACTCACCGTCCCGCTGCACTTGCTGGTGGTGCGGGCGGCCCCGCGCCGGCACGACGCCAGAACGTCCACCCCGCCCATCCCGTTGCGCTCGGTGGTCACTGACCCGGGTTTCTGGCTGCTGGGCGTCAGCTTCACCGCCAACACCGCCGCCATCGCCGCGGTCACCGTCCACCTGGTCGCCGCCCTGATCAGCTGGGGCCACCCGGCCCCGTTCGCCGCCACCGTCGCCGGGCTGTTCGGCATCCTGTCGGTCACCGGCCGGCTCGCCACCACCGGCCTGCAACGCCGCTACCGCACCACCTCGATCGTCGCCGCCATCTTCGCCGTCCAAGCGATCGCCGTCGCGGCCCTCCCCCTGGCCGGGCGAAACGCCGTCGCCGCGATCATCGCCGTCACCGGATTCGGGCTCGGCTTCGGCGTCGCCGCCATCGCCAAACCGGTCCTGCTCGCCGACCGCTACGACACCCGCCGCTACGCCACCATCGCCGGCATCCTCGTCGTCCCCATAACCATCGCCAAAGCCACCGCACCGCTGGCCGCCGCCTGGCTCCACGCCACCACCCACGGATACACCAGCGTGTTCACCGCGACCGCCGCCATCTGCCTGATCGCCGCGGCATCCTTGATCGCGGTACCCCGCATCAATCCCGGCCACCAGCGAACACCGGCCCACCACGAAGGAGCTGAGGACGGCGGCCATGACTGACGCGAAGATCAGGCTGATGGTCGCCGCGGACGCCGACGCCGTGCTGGCCATCTACCAAGCCGGCCTGGACGGCGGTAACGCCAGCTTCGAGCACACCGCACCGACCTGGGCGGCCTTCGACTCGAGCAAACTCGGCCACCACCGCTTCGTCGCCGTCGACCATCACGGGCGGGTCCTCGGTTGGGTGGCGATCTCCGCCGTGTCGACCAGGGCCGTCTACGCCGGAGTGGTCGAGCACTCCGTATACGTCGACCCGGCCGCCCACGGCCGAGGCATCGGCCGGGCCCTGCTCCAGGCGCTGATCGACTCCACCGAAACCGCTGGGATCTGGACCATCCAATCCGGCATCTTCCCCGAGAACACCGCCAGCCTCGCCCTGCACCACGCCACCGGATTCCGCACCGTCGGCATCCGCGAACGCATCGGCCGCCACCCCGCCCACGGCAACCGCTGGCGCGACGTCATCTTCATCGAACGCCGCAGCCCACTCATCGACTAACCGGAAACCTCCAAGCCGATTCGAACAGCCCGAAGATGGCCCGAAGGCATGCCCTCGTGAAGCCGCGGGTGCAACTCTGGCTCACAGCGCGTTTTCGCAGCTCAAGGGGGTTACTGATGGGCAGCACGAAATGGACATTCTTCGCGAATGCCATACGGTGGGGCGGGCGGGACTCGAACCCGCGACCGAGGGATTATGAGTCCCCTGCTCTAACCCACTGAGCTACCGCCCCGTACCGGCGGCGATCCTAACCCGCCATGTCAGTGGCAATCCACTGATCAAACCGGGACGCGAGCCCCCAGCCAGGAGAGCACCGCGCCGGCCGTTCGCCAGCCGCCGGCCATGGCGCCCTGGATGGAGGGGCTGTCGCGGTGGTCGCCGGCCACGAAGAGTCCGTCGCCCAGATCGACCGGCTTGCGTAGGCCGGCCTGCGGGACGCGGGCCGTGGGCAGCGCCTCGGGCAGGGAGATGACCTCGAGCAGTTCCCAGTCGTCGGCCGGGGAGCCGTACAGGCGGGCCAGTTCCACGCGTATGACCTGCTCGGATGCGGTGGAGGGGGCGGAGACGCCGACCACCGAGGCCGCGATGAGGGATTTGCCCGAGGGCGCGTATTCCGGCGCCGCGTTGCTGACGACGACCGTGTTGGCGATGATCTCGCGGCGGTCGCCGTCGAGCAGGAGTGTGGGCTCGTTGAGCGGGGCGTGGTCGGCGCCGAAATAAAATGTGGTGAGGCCGTGCATGTCCGGGCGCGGCAGTTGCGGTAGCAGTCCGGAGGCGGTGACCGGGTCGGTGGCGACGATCACTGCCCGGGATCGGATCTCGCCGCCCTCGGTGACGACGATGCCGGGGCCTAGTGACAGCGTGCGAGCGCCGATCAGCAGCTGAGGGAACGGCAGGGGTCCGGCGATGGCGGCCGGGAGGGCGGCCATGCCGGCGGCCGGGACGCCGATGCGGCCGCGGAAGAACGAGCGCAGCACCATCGCGAAGACGTGGCTGGAGGTCTCGAGCGACCGGTCGGCGAAGACGCCGGAGAGGAACGGCCGCATGACTTCCTCGATCATCCGGTGGGACAGGCCGGCCCGGCGGAGCATGTCCTGGGTGGTGGTCTCGCGGGCGGCCAGCAGCTTGCCGGCGGGCGCGGTCGCGCAGTAGGTGGCGAGCGCGGCGAACTTCAGGCGGTCACCGAGGGTGCCGACGCCCGACGTCAGAGCGTGCGGGGCGGCGAGTGGCTGTCGCAGCGGGTTCTCGAGGCGGTGCAACTCTCCGCCGCGGCGCACGAGCACGCCCGACGTGAAGAACCGCAGGTCGAGCGCATTCACATCGACCAATGCGGATAGCCGCGGATAGGCGGTGTTGAGCACCTGGAATCCGCGGTCGAGATGCCAGCCGTCGACCACGTCGGTGGCGACCCGCCCACCGATTCGGTCGGACGCCTCGACCAGCAGCCATTCGACGCCGGCACGGTCGAGCCGGCGGGCCGCGGCGAGACCGGCGAGACCGCCGCCGACAATGACGACGTCCACCTCAACGGGTTGCGACACGGGCACCTCACAAGGGGGACGACCAGGCAGGCAAGCCTCAGACTAACGGCGGTCGGCCCCTCCGGCAGGGGAAACAAAAACCCATCAAGACGTACGCGCTACGCGTACCCGCCGCAATTAACGTCACTTCCGGCCGAACCGGATCCTCTCTGCCCGCCCCGCCCTTCTGATCGCCGGGATCGCCGACGAACGCCGACGAGCACCAACGAACGCCGACGGCCGTCAAACCGCGGAAAGCCGCCGAAGGGCCGCCCACAACCACGAAACCGGTCGGAATACCCCGTTTCCGGCATGCCACGCGCCGCCAGCGACAAGAATCGGCCCGAATGATCCGGCCGGCAAGGAGTCCGCATGGCGTTCGGCACCCGCAGGAGTGACCTCCCGGCCACCGGGAACTACGACTACACCAGCGACACCGTCGCCCGCCTGACCGCCGAGAACGAGGACCTCCGCCGTCAACTCTCCGACCAGCAGGCCGAGCACGCGACTGCGATCCAGCGCTACGAGCTGATGATCGAGGCGGCCGGGATCGGCCTCTGGGACATGGACGTGAACGCCGACGACCCGGTCAACCCGGACAACGAGTTCCAGTGGTCGCAGGAGTTCCGCCACATGCTCGGCTACACCGACGAGCGCGACTTTCCCAACATCCTCAGCAGCTGGGCGTCCCGCCTGCACCCGGACGACGTCGACCGTACGGTCACCGCCTTCATGAACCATCTCAACGACCGCACCGGCCGTACGCCCTACCACATCGAGTACCGCCTGCAGCTGAAGACCGGCGAGTACCGCTGGTTCATCGCCACCGGCGCGACCAGCCGCGACCGCAACGGCGTGCCGCTGCGGGTGGCCGGCGCCCTGCGCGACATCGACAACGAGAGGAGCCTGGCCGAGGCCTCGGAACGGCAGCTGGCCCAGTTGTCGTCCTCGTCGTCCCGGCTCGGCGGGGTCAGCGTCGACCTGTCCAAGGCGGTCGACGCGGCCGTGAACCGGGCCGCCGCGGCCACCGAGACGATCGCCCACCTGGACGCCAGCAGTGCGAAGATCGGTGAAGTCATCAAGATCATCACCGGCATCGCCTCGCAGACCAACCTGCTCGCCCTGAACGCCACCATCGAGGCGGCGCGCGCCGGCCAGGCCGGACGTGGCTTCGCGGTGGTCGCCCACGAGGTCAAGGAACTGGCCAACGAGACCAGCCAGGCCACCGACAACATCTCCCAGCAGGTCGAGACGATCCGGGCCCAGACCAGTGAGGCGGTCCGCAGCATCGAGGAGATCCAGTCGTCGATGCAGGCGCTGACCTCGACCCAGCAGGCGATCGAGAGCCTCATCCAGGGCGTTTAGCAAAACGGCGTACGGAAAAATACCGGTGTGGGAGAACGACACCGGGAGGCCGTCATGCCGGCAGGTTCCAGCCCCAAGCGGGAACGTCAATACGAGCACATCAAGGACAGCGTCAAGCAGCGCGGCGGAAGCAAGAAGCGGGCCGAGGAGATCGCCGCCCGTACGGTGAACAAGGAACGCGCCCGCGCCGGCGAGTCGCGGACCGCGAGCCGCTCCTCGCTCGATGATGTCTCGTCCGGGCACCGGGGCGGAAAGCGATCGCATTCCCGCGCGCAGGGACGCACCAAGGCCCAGCTCTACAACGAGGCCAAACAGCGCAACATCACCGGGCGCTCGACCATGACCAAGGCGCAACTCGAACGCGCACTCAGTCGCTGATCAAAATCAGGTCGCTGATCAGAGCGTCAAGCGGTTCGGGTCGAAGGGGACCCATTTGCTGACGGTGACCGACCGCGTCTCGTAGTGGCCTTTGACCCGAACGCGGCGCCTCTCGGTCACCCGGCGCTTGGTCTGCCACGTCCACACCTTGGCGGAGTGGCCGCGGACAACGGTCGCGACCAGAGTCCGGTAATACCAGCGGCAGTCGAAGAACGCCTTCCACTGCGGGCCGGGATCGCCGTCGACGAGGTGGCAGAAGTAGCCGCGGGTCGACGCGTACGGATTGTTGTCCTTAGGCCAGGCGGTGCCGGCGCCGAAGATCCCGGCCATCGCCTGATACCAGTTCCATGACATTTTGGCGTAGCCGAAATCGTTGGGATGCAGGCCGTCCCGAATGTCGATGCCTTTGACCGTGCTCTGGTCCACCAGGTGCACGTGGGGACCTTTGCCCCCCACGACGCCGGGCACCGTGGCGTTATACGCGTCGGTCCGCTTCTGCTGCGCTGCCGCAAAAGTCGACCTGGTCCCAGTGATCTTCGCGACGAAGATTTCCGCCGCCGGGACATCCGCCCTGATCTGATCGATCAGCGCCGACAGCCGGGCGGTCACGCCGACCGCGCCCGACGGCGTACGCATGTCGTTGGTTCCGGCCTGCAGCAGCACGACGTCCGGCCGGTAGGTGGCCAGCCAGCCGTCGGCCCGCGCGGCGATCTGGGCGATGGACCACCCGGAAAGGCCCTCGTGATCGAGGTCCGCGCCGGCCGGGGCGCCGTCGTGCTGCGACCCGACGAAGTCCACGTCCAGTCCCGCCCGCCGGAGCCGATTCTGCAGGTCGACGCGGTAGGAGCTCGTGGTCGCCGACCCGATGCCCATCGTGATGGAGTCGCCCAGCGGCATGATCCGGAGCGGCGGGGCCGCCGCGCTGGCCACCGGGACAGGAGAGAGAACTATGGCGGCGACCAGGGCGGCGGAGAACACACCTACCGAATCGGGCCGAACAGAATTCTTCTTAGCCCGGCGCCCTGGGATCGCCGCGATCAGCGGACACCGGGAGGCCGATCAGTTGATACGCTCGCGCGGCTTCGATGTTGTTGATGTTCCTGGGGAGAAGGCTTCATGTCTGACGGTGACGTTCGCGGGCTCAACTCGGTGTCGCGCGAGGTCGTAGAGAAGATCGCCGCGGCCGCGGCCCGCGAGGTGCCGGGCGTGGTCGAGCTGGGCGGCGACGTGTCCCGCTTCATGAACAAGGTGCTCGACGCGGTCGGCCTGGACGAGGTCGGCGACGCCACCCGCGGCACCCACGCCCACGTGAAGGGCGCCGCCGTCGACATCACCGTCGTCATCGTGGTCGAAACCGGCAAGGTCGTCGGCGAGGTGGCCAAGGCCGTGCAGGCGAAGGTCACCGAGGCGGTCTCCGGCTACGGCCTGACCGTGACCGGCGTCAACGTCAAGGTCGACGACATCGCGTCGCCCTCCACCCCCACGCCGTCCCTCTGAAACGGCGGCAGCCGCAGGTACCGTGGTGGCCATGAGCCAAACCGAGACCGCCATCCTGGCCGGCGGCTGCTTCTGGGGCATGCAGCAACTGCTCCGCCGCCGTTCCGGCGTGCTCAGCACCCGGGTCGGCTACTCCGGCGGCGACGTCCCCAACGCCACCTACTACAACCACGGCACCCACGCCGAGGCCCTCGAAATCGTCTTCGACCCGGCCGTCACCTCGTTCCGGGACATCCTGGAATTCTTCTTCCAGGTCCACGACCCGACGACGAAAAACCAGCAGGGCAACGACGTCGGTTTGAGCTACCGTTCGGCCATCTTCTACACCTCCGACGAGCAGAAGCGCGTCGCCGAGGACACCATCGCCGACGTCGAGGCCTCCGGCCTGTGGCCCGGCAAGGTCGTCACCGAGGTCGAGCCGGCCGGCCCGTTCTGGGAGGCCGAGCCCGAACACCAGGACTACCTGGAACGCCTCCCCAACGGCTACACCTGCCACTTCCCCCGGCCCGGCTGGGTCCTCCCGAAGCGCAGCTCGACCCCGGCCTGACCGGCCGAGCGCCGCACGACCGAGGGACCACGGTCCCTCGGTCGCAGGCTCAGCCACTCACCGCATGGAGAACGGTTCAGGCCTCCATCAGCGCGGTCAGGTTCTGCAGGCTGCTGATCAGCGCGCCGGTGTAGCCGAAGATCCGGGCGCACCACTTGGCGACCGCCGAGATGATCTGCGCGGTGACGATCGGGATGGTGACGATCGCGAGAGCCTCGGTGGTCCACACGATGACGCGCGCCACCAAGTCGCAGATCAGGTCGCGGACGATATCCCGGGTGAACTGGACCAGGTTGCCCGCTGCCTGGGTGGCCGCCGACATGGTGTCGGCCAGCACTGCCAGACCGCCCACCCCGTCCACGTTGTTGGTCATCATCGACCGGTACGACTCGGCGGCAGTGCCGCCCCATTCGGGCAGGTCGGCAGCGAGGCCCGACTGGAGGTCCGCGGCCATGCTCTGAAGCGCGCCGGCCATGTTGGCCCACGTCTGCGCGTGCGCCGCGATCTTGTCGGGGATGCCGGCCAGCTTGTCGAGAATCTCGCGCAGCGGCTCGAAGTGTTCCATCACCCAGCCCAGCCCATTGGCCAGCAGGGCGCTGAACGGGTCGATGACCGTCGCCGCGGCATCACCCACGAGCGAGCCGCCGGCCAGCATGCCGTCGACCCAGCTGCCGCCCTGCACCGACTGGTAGAGCCCCTGGAAGCCGTCGACGAGCGAGACGCCGGTGTACGCGGTCCGGGTGGTCACCGACGTGGCCACCAGGGCGGAGTTCGACACCATGGTCAGTCCAGTCCGCCGGCGGCCCGGATCGTTCTCTGCGCGTTGCTGTCGACGGTGTCGTAGTCGCGGCCGGTGGCCTCGAGGGCCTCGGCCAGCAGTTGGAGGTTCTCGTCGACGTACGTGTAAAGCTGGTCCTGATCGGCGTGCCGCCGCTCGAGGATCGCCGAGATCCATCCGCACAACAGGCCGTACGCGCTGTCGTCCTGCGAGATTGCGCTGCTCGCGCCCCTGATCGCCGTGAGTTGGTCGCGCACCGCGCGGACGTTGGCGGCGTGCCGAAACAGCTGTGACGAGTCCACGTGGAAGGCGTCCGACACGTCAATATCCCCTCTCGGCCGGCGCGTCCTCCGCCGCCTGCCGGCTGTCGTCCGGCCGCTCGAGGACTTGGCGCATCCGGTCGGCGGTGGTGCGCGCCGAGAGCGAGTCGGGGCCCATCGTTTCGACCGCGATGTCGTGGGCCCGGTCGGCGGCCGTGGCCCGGGCTTCGTGCAGCGCGGTCATCACCGCCTGTGCCACCACCGCCGGCTCGAAACGATGGATGCGGTCGGTGAGCTCGAGGCCGACCATTACCCCGGCGGAGTCGATGGTGACCTCGGCGAGGCCGTTTTCGTCCCGTGCCGTGACGCGCAGCCGTTTCATCTGCTCGCTCATTGCGGCCGCCTGCGTCGCCATCCGGTCGACATTGTTCTTCCACGAGCGCAGGTATTCGCGGGACGCATCCGGATCCAGAAACGCCTGGGTGTCGGGAACCTCGGACATGTGCCGGAGTGTAACAACGACCAGCACAAATGGATTACGCCATGAGAACGACGACTCGGGCGTCGACATTGACGACGTGCCCGTCGCCGAGGACGGCGACCGGCTCGGTCCAGTGCACGTGCCCGCAGAGGGTCAGCATCGGCGCTCGACGTGCCAGGGTGCTGCGTACCGTCGGCCGGCCGAGCTGGCCCGCCCGGTCGCCGTTCGGCCCCTCGTGCAGGAGCAGCACGTCGGGGGGTGGCGTGGTGAGCTCCGCGAGGAGAGTAAGGAAGTCGCTCTCCGTACGCCTCAGGGGCCGCCCCGGATCCCCGACGATCCCCGAGCCACCGGCGACCGTGATGCCGCCGAAGCCACGACGGTCACCGTCCAGCAGCGCGACGTTTCGGCCGAGCTCCGCCACCTGCGCGGCGGTCACCTCGTCGTGGTTGCCGGCCACCCCGTACACCATCGGACATCCGGCAGCGGCGAAGGCGAGCCATACGTCGAGGACCGCGCCGGAGGCGCCGCGCCGGTCGGCGCCGGGCGCCGAGTACAGATCGCCGGTGAGCAGGACGCCGACCCGGTCGGCCGGCGGCAGCAGGCCGCTCTCCGCCCACACTTGCAGGTAGTCGGCGAGCGCGATGCCCAGCAACTCCGGTTTCCCGCCGAACGGCGAGGGCGCGACTCCTTGCAGGTCCCCCGCGGCCAGCAACGCGTCGCAGCCGGCCGGGAGCGTGTCGACCGGCAGTCGCTCGATGCCGAGCTGGACGTTCTGAGGGACGCCGCCCGGGCCGGCCGCCCGGTAGGGAACCGTCGCGAGCCGATGCGTCCGTGTGCCGACCAGCCGCATCGGCCGCTACTCCACGACGCTGCGGTAGAGGAACCGCCATTGCGGGAGCGGCGCCAGTTTGTCCCGCACCTCGTCGGGGCGATCGAACTTGTCGACGAACAACAGATAACGGCACTCCGGGAAGTCGGGCTCCTGGTAGTACTCGTCGTCGCCGTCGCGCAGGTCGTTGGACTGGAGCCGGAGCTTGCCGGCGCCGGTTTGCGGGCGCGCGGCGAAGTAGATGCCGCGGTAGTCACTCTCATGCTCGGCCCACTGCACCCCGAGGGCCCGGGCGAGCTCGCCGGGCTGGTCGCCGAGGCTGGGTTCGCCGTAGCCATACACGTCGTAGATCACTGTGTGCTTCCCGTTCAGAACCAGACCTTGATGGTCGGCTTGCGGCCGGCGGCTTCTTCGATAGTACGGAAGATCATGACGTGGACCTCGCGACCCGTCTCGGCCGACGCGTCGTCGAGTATCCCGTCAAGCCCGAGCCGGTCCAGGTCCCGCCCGCTCAGCGGCCCGGTCGACACGCCATCGCCCCGGAACCGCACGCCGTTCTCGTGGGCTGCCTGGTTGACCGAGTCGCCGCTGATCGCGATGTCGTAGTCGCTGACCCGGCCTTCGTCGAACGGCGCCCCGGTATCCGCGCTGCGCCCGGTGACCGAACTACCCTGAAAACCCATGTCCAGGTCGGGATAGAGCTCGCGCATCCGATCCCGGAACCGGGTCGCGAATTCCCGGAACTGCCCGAAGTCCCGGAAGCCGTGCGGCACGCCCGCCGGCTGGCCGGATGAGGACGGGCGCGGCCCGGAGGAGGGCGACGGGCCACCGCCCGCAGCCGTGGGCCGCCCGTGCTGGAACGCCTCGCGGGTGTGACCGTGGCCCTGCTCCACATTGTCCGGCCGGCTGCCCCGGTTCCGGCGGCCCCGGCCGCCGGCCGGTGGTTCGTCGCCGGCACCACCGCCGTGACCGCGGGATCTCGGGGTCAATGTCGGCCTCCCTCGATGTCGGCAACGACCCTATCGCCGCGGAGCTGACGGCCCGGGGTGGTGTTTCGAGTGGTCTCGCCTCGCCCGGGACATCCGCTCGATCGCCGAGTGCGACCGGTACGTTGTGCCGCGTGAGGATCTATGCCGGGAAGACCGCTGACGAGCGGCGCGACGAGCGGCGTTGCCGGCTGGTCGCGGCCGGGCGGCGCCTCTTCGGGGAGTTCGGCTACCACGGCACTTCGATGCGTGCCGTGCTGCGGGAGGCGCGGCTGCCGGACCGTTACTTCGCCGAGAACTTCAAGGGTATGGAGGATCTGCTCGCGGCTGTGCTCCACGACATCTCGGTCGAGGTGTTCGTGCGGATCAGCGAGTGCTTCGACGTGTCGGTGCCGCCGGCCGAGCAGGTCCGGCATCTTTTCGGGAATCTCGTGCGGACGCTCGAGGAGGATCCGGGCGCGGCCCGCATCAAGTTCGTCGAGGTGACCGGTGTGTCGCCGTACATCGATCGCTTGCGCCTGGCGGCGCTGAAGCCGTACGTGGAAGCGACCTATGCCCGGCTCCCGGAGCCGCCGCCCGACTCGAAGATGGACCGCATGATCTTTGCCCAGGCCTACGTGTCGGGCGTCAACGGCATGCTGGTCGACTGGGCGAACGGCACCCTGCCGCTGACCGGTGAGCAGCTGACCGAGCAGGCCACCCTGCTGTTCGAGGCGCTGGAGGCACGGCTCATCGGGAATCCGACACCATTTTTGTGAAACTGTTTCAACAGTCTCGCAACGTAGTCGGCCGGGGACGCAGAACGCATTTTCCGTCACCCAAACAACACCGTTTTATCACCGTGCGCGGCCGTAAGAAACCGTTAAGCAAGAGCCTCGTTGTCGGCCCGGCACGGGTGTCGTACCGTGATCATCGCCATCTGATGACGGCCGTCATCTGATCGACCTGTTGGCCCCCAGGTCGTTCCGGCACTCCAGGAGATATCCCTGCGGGAGGGGTCAAGGAATTGCGGGAAGACCACGCACGAATGGTCGAATTGCACGCCGAGCATAGAACGGCGTTGCTCAGATTCCTCATCGGGCTGACCGGCGGCGAGTGGTATGCCGCCGAGGACCTGTTGCAGGAGACGATGATCAGGGCCTGGCGCTCACTGGAGAGCGTGCCCGCCGACAGCCACGGAAGCCGGCGCTGGCTCCTCACGGTCGCCCGCCGTGTGGCCATCGACTCGGCGCGGCGGCGGCAGGCCCGGCCGGCCGAGACCGGACCGGTCGACGCCGAACGTATCGCCTCGGCCGACGACACCACCGAGATCGTGGTGCTCGCCGACTCGTGGCGGAATGCGGTGCGCTGCCTCAGCGATACGCACCGCAACATCCTGTCCGAGTTGTATTTCCGGGGCCGTTCTCTCGACGAGACCGCCCAGACGCTCGGAATTCCGCTCGGCACCGTGAAGTCACGCGCCCATTACGCGGTGCGCTCGCTCCGAGAGGCGGTAGCCGGATAGAAAGTCACAGCTGAGCAATGGCGTGCGCCGGGTTCTCGATCGCGTCAGCGACCGCCCGCATGAACCCGGCCGCCGTCCCACCGTCGCAGACCCGGTGATCGAAGACGAAGCTCATCTGGGCGATCTTGCGTACGCAGAGCTCCCCCGCCACCACCCACGCCCGGTCGATGATCCGGCCGAAGCCGAGGATCGCGACCTGCGGGTGGTTGATGATCGCGGCACTGCCGTCGACCCGGAACGCGCCGTAGTTGTTGAGCGTGAACGTGCCCTCCCCGTTCACGCGGCCCGTCCGCGCGTCCGCGACGAGCTGCCGGATCGCCGCGTCGAGCTCGGAGGTCGTCATCGTCGAGGCGCCGCGCACGGCGGGCACCACGAGACCGCGCTCGCCCTGCACCGCGATTCCCAGGTCGACCCGGTCGAGCTGCACGATCTCCTGACGTTCGACGTCGAGCCAGGCGTTGAGCACCGGATATCGCCGCAGCCCGGCGACCACGAACCGCGAGAGGTAGGCCATCAGGCCCGGGCCGGCCGGGAGGCTTTCCCGTAGCTGCCACAGCGCGGTGAAGTCGACGTCGACCCAGACGGTCGCCTCGGGGATCTCGGCCCGGCTCCGCGACAGGGCGGCCGACGCGGCCTTCCGGAAGCCGGAGAGCGGGATCCGGTGCTCGCCCACTGTGGACAAGGGCGAAAAGTTGTCATACCCAGCTGCTTCACTCGACCCCAAAACCCGCTCGACATCAGCACGCACGATGACGCCGCCGGCTCCGGTCGGTTTCACCGTACGCAGGTCGACCTCGTTCAACCGCGCCAGCCGCCTGACCAGCGGCGAACTCACCAGCGGCACCCCCGACCCCGACCCCGACCCCGAACCAACCGTGACCCTGCTCCGAGGCCGCCGGCGCCGCCCGGACGACGAGACCGACGACGTGCCATATCCAATGAGGACGTTTCCGGATCCGGCCTTCTCCTCCTCCCGGTAAGCCTCCGCAGCCGGGGAAACCGCCCGAACCGTCAACAGCGGCTTCCCCACGTCAACCGTCGCCCCCTCCGGCGCGTGCCGGACCGCGATCACTCCGGCGAACGGCGACGGCACCTCGACCAGCGATTTGGCCGTCTCCACCTCGACCACCGGCTGGTCGACCGCCACGACATCACCATCGGCGACGAGCCATCGCACGACCTCGGCCTCGGTCAACCCTTCGCCGAGGTCGGGCAGGTTGAAGATCTGGTCGGTCATCCCTCACCCCACTGCAGGTCGTCGACGGCGTCGAGGATCCGGTCGACGCCGGGCAGCTGGAAGTGCTCCAGTTTCGGCGGCGGGAACGGGATGTCGAAGCCGGTCACGCGGCGGATCGGGGCGGCCAGCGAGTGGAAGCACCGTTCGGTCACGCGGGCCACGATCTCTGACGCGACGCTGGCGAACCCGGCCGCTTCCGCGATCACCACGGCTCGCCCGGTCGAGGCGACCGCCGCGCAGACGGTCTCGTCGTCGAACGGCACGATCGACCGCACGTCGACCACTTGCAGGCTGCGCCCTTCCTGGGCGGCCACTTCGGCGGCCTCGAGGGCGACGGGCACGCTCGGCCCGTACGCGATGAGCGTGGCGTCGGTCCCCGGCCGGCGCACCACCGCCCGGCCGATGGCCGGTCCGCGGGCCGCCAGGTCGACCTCTTCCTTGCTCCAGTAGAGCTTTTTCGGTTCGAGGAACACGACCGGGTCGGGCGAGGCGATCGCCTCGCGCATGAGCACGTACGCGTCGGAGGCGGTCGCCGGCGCGACCAGCTGGAGCCCGGGGGTGTGGGCGTAGTAGGCCTCGGACGAGTCGCAGTGGTGTTCGACCCCGCCGATGCCGCCGGCGTAGGGCACCCGGATGACCATCGGCAGCGTGACCCGGCCGCGGGTGCGGTTCCGCATTTTGGCGACGTGGCTGACGATCTGCTCGAAGGCCGGGTAGGCGAACGCGTCGAACTGCATTTCGACGACCGGGCGCATGCCGTTCATCGCCATGCCGATGGCGACGCCGACGATGCCGGATTCGGCGAGCGGGGTGTCGAAGCAGCGGTTCTCGCCGAAGTCGGCGGTGAGCCCGTCGGTGATCCGGAAGACGCCGCCGAGCGCGCCGACGTCCTCCCCGAAGACCACGACCGACTCGTCATGAGTCATCGCGTCGCGCAGCGCGCGGTTGAGCGCCTGCGCCATCGACAGCTTCTCGTGGGTCACCGCGCCACCTCCCGTTCGAGCTCGTCGGCGAGGAATGCCGCCTGTTCCCGCAGTTGCGGGGTGCGCGTGGCGAAGATGTGGGTGAACAGCCCGTCCGGGTCGGGTTCGACGTCGCGGTTGAGGCCGTCGCGTACGGAGGAAGCGACGCGGTCGGCTTCCGCGCGGAACGCGGCCAGCCGGTCCTCGGGCAGGGCGAGGTACCGGGTGAGGCGGTCGAGCGGGTCGCGCGCGAGCCACGGCGTGACCTCGGCTTCGTCGCGATAGCGGGTCGCGTCGTCGGCGTTGGTGTGCGCCTGCACGCGATAGGTGTTGGCCTCGATCAGCTGCGGGCCGCCGCCGTCGCGCGCCCGCCGCACGGCGGAACCGAGGACGGCGAGCAGGGCGGCCGCGTCGTTCCCGTCGACCCGCTCCCCCGGGATGCCGTAGCCGATGCCCTTGTGGGCGAGCGACGGCGCCGCGGTCTGCTTGGCCAGGGGGACGCTGATCGCGTACTCGTTGTTCTGTATGAAGAAGACCACCGGCGCGCGGAGGACGGCCGCGAAGTTGAGCGCCTCGTGGAAGTCGCCCTCGCTGGTCGCGCCGTCGCCGCACATCGCCATCACCACGGTCGGCTCGCCGCGCAGGCGGGCCGCGTGGGCCACGCCGACCGCGTGCGGCAGCTGGGTGGCGAGCGGCGTCGCATGCGGGGCGACCTGGTGCTCGTTCGGGTCGTAGCCGCAGTGCCAGTCCCCCTTGAGCAGGCTCAGCGCCTCGACCGGGTCGACCCCGCGGGCGACGATCGCCACCGTGTCGCGGTAGGTCGGGAACAGCCAGTCGCCGTCGGCCAGCACCTGGGCGGCGGCGATCTGGCACGCCTCCTGGCCGTGCGACGACGGATAGACGGCGAGCCGGCCCTGGCGGACCAGGGCGTTCGCCTGCTCGTTGAGCCGGCGGCCGAGGATCAGCGCGGCGAGAGCGTCGGTAAGCGCGGAGGAGCCGGGCATTTCATAACGGGACTCGACCGCTCGCCCGCTGGGGTCCACCAGCATGACCGGAACGTCCGAAGGAAGTAGGTGCTGTTCATCACCTGTCATGCCGCCATCGTCGTAGCCTTGCCAATCGGACTCCAGACCTCCGGCAAAGGCGAGATAACGTTCTGCTCACCGGCTCCTGAGAAGGCCAAACGTCCAGCGGACAAAGGTCACCGGCGAGGAGGATGAGACGAATGGCCGAGCCTCTCGACGACATCGACCGCCGGATTCTCGGCGAGCTGACCGCCGACGGCCGCCTGTCGATGCGCACGCTGGCCGAACGTCTGCACATCTCGCGCGCCAACGCGTACGCGCGGGTCGAGCGGCTGCGCACGACCGGCGTGATCCGCGGCTTCCGGGCTGACGTCGACCCGGTCGCCGCCGGGCTGGGCACGTCGGCCTATGTGACGGTCAACCTGCGGCAGACCGAGTGGCGCGTGGTGCGGGAGAAGCTGCGGGCCCTGCCCGGCGTCGTCCACGTGGCGCTGGTCGGCGGCGAGTTCGACGCCATCCTGCTGGTGCGCACGACGGACAACGCCGAGCTCGGCCGCCTGGTCCTCAACGTCATCCAGGACATGCCGGGTGTGGTCAACACCCGGACGCTGCTGGTCTTCGAGGAGGCCGACGCCCCGCCGTTTACCGGAGGGACGACGGAATGAGGTCGCCGTGCGCGGTGAACAGCTCGTCGCACATGTCGTGGATCTGCGTGGTGGTCAGCGTGGCGGCGGTGTTGGGGTCGAGCAGCGCGGCCTGATAGACGTGCCGCCGGTCGCCGTCGAGCACGGCGCGCACGGTCAGCTCGACCACGTTGAGGAACGTACGGTTGAGGGCCGTGAGCTGCGGCGGAAGCGCGCCCACCGCCCGGGGGTGCAGGCCGGCCTTGTCGATCGTGGCCGGCACCTCGACGCACGCCTCGGCCGGGAGGCCGTCGATCAGGCCGTCGTTGCGCACGTTGACGTAGATCTCGGCCGGGCGGCCGGTCTGGTGGGCGTGGATGTACTCCGAGGCCAGTTCCGAGGTCGGCGTGAGGTCGAGCGGGCCGTCCGAGCGCAGGGCGGCGAGGGTCTGGTCGAGCTCGGAGAGGTTCTCCTCGGAGCGGCGCAGATATTCGCCGACCGGCACCCGGAACTGGTCGATCTGCGAGTCGTGGTGCATGAACCAGGGCACGTACTCGGCGCCGTGCTCGCTCGACTCGGTCGGGAAGTAGCCGAACTGGCGGAAGATCTCGACGCGTACCCGCCGGCGCAGCTCGGGGTCGGCCTCGACGATCTCGCGCAGCCGCGGGTAGAGGTCCTCGCCGCCCAGGGCGAAGCGCAGCACGAACGCCTGGTGGTTGAACCCGGCGGTGACCAGTTCGAGTTCCTCCTCCGGGTGGCCGACCAGCCCGGCGAGGAATTTGTGGGTGTCGCGGACCGAGTGGCACAGGCCGACGACGTTGCGGAACGGCGTGCCCGAGTAGACCGCCCACGGCAGCATCGCCATCGGGTTGCTGTAGTTGAGCAGCACCGAGTCGGGGGCGACGTCGGCCAGGTCGTGACCGATGCCCAGGAGCACCGGGATGGTGCGCAGGCCGCGGAAGATGCCGCCGATGCCGATGGTGTCGGCGATGGTCTGGCGCAGGCCGTAGCGGGCCGGGATGTCGAAGTCGGTGCGGGTCGCGCGGTAGCCGCCGACCTGGATTTCGTTGACCACGTAGTCGCAGCCCTCGAGGGCGGTGCGCCGGTCGATGCTGGCGCTGACCGTCGCCCCGGCGCCGAGCTGGTCGCTGACCCGCCGGGCGAGCGCCTCGGCGTAGCCCAGCCGCTCGGCGTCGATGTCGTGCAGTGCCAGATGAAGCTCACCGTGCAGCTCGGGGAACGAGCAGAGGTCGGTGACGACGTTGCGGGTGAACTCGACGCTGCCCGCGCCGATGAATCCGATCCTGACCATGCGCGGAGTCTTCCACCGTGCGCAATCAACGAGCAATGGTTGAGCAGAAACGCGCAGTAATTGGCTCAGACCGTGAGCACCTGGCAGCCCTGGGCCCGGATCGCGTCGAGCGCCGGCCCGCTCGCCCGGCCGTCGGTGACCAGCACGTCCACATCGGACATCTTGCAGACCTGGGCGAGCGCGACCCGGCCGATCTTGGTGGCGTCGGCCAGCACCACGCTGATCCGGGCCTGCTCGCGCAGCACGGCGTTGACCCGGCAGCCGACCGGGTCGTAGTTGGTGCAGCCGGCCGTCGCGTCGACCCCGTCGACCCCGATGAACGCGACGTCGATGTTGTAGCCGGCCATGAAGCTCTCGGCGCTCGGGCCGACCGCCTCCTGGCTGCTGCTGCGCACCTCGCCGCCGGCCGAGAAGACCCGCAGGCGCGGGTTGGAGGTCAGGAACGTCGCCACGTTGAGCGCGTTGGTGACGATGGTCAGCCCGTCGCGGTCCATGAGCAGGCGGGCGAACTCCGACACGGTGGTGCCGCCGGTGGTGCCGATGACCCGGGCACCGGCGAGGAAGTCGAGGGCCTTGCGGGCGATCCGCCGCTTCTCGCCGGTGTCCTGCTCGGTCTTGTACGACAGCGGCAGGTCGTTGAACGAGGCGTGCGTGGTCGCGCCGCCCCGGGTGCGGCTGACCAGGCGCTGCTTCTCCAGAACCTCGAGGTCGCGCCGGACCGTGGCGTGCGAGACGTCGAACAGCTCGGCCAGATCCTCGACCTCGAGGCCGCCCTTCTCGACGATCGCCGACACCATCTCGCGCAGGCGTTGCTTGCGTTGCATGGCGGAGAAGGTAGCACCCCGCTCGCGCATTTCGATATGGCACTTCTGCGTCTTCGCTCATAATCCATGCGCACTGTGCGCAGTTTTTCCCAGAGAAGCTGCACGTTACGCAACAACTGCGCAATCTTCTCTTGACCATGCGCATGCCCGGTGCCATCGTCGTCCCCACTGCGGCCCGGGACTTGCGCATATGCGCTCAGGGTGCGCGCCAGCAGTACGAGAAGGGCTGACCGTGATGACATCCTCCAGAATCCTTTTGAGCGCCGGGGCCCTGGTGCTCGTAGGCGCCATGGCCACCGGTTGCGGTGGCGGCAAGAGCAGCGGCGGGTCGGACAAGACCACGGGCGTGACGATCACGGTCGCCCTCGCCACCGAGCCCCCGCCGCAGGCGTCGATCGACGCCTTCACCAAGAGCACCGGCATCACGGTCAAGTGGACCAACACCGACTGGGACAGCCTGCAGACCAAGATCGCAGCGGCGGCGACCGCGAAGACCTACTTCGCCGACGCGACCGACGTGGACTGGTCGCGGGTCGGCCAGCTGGGCAAGCTCAACTGGTTCTTCCCGATGGAGAACTACCTCGACACCAAGTCACTGGCCGCCGAGATGCCGCAGCTGACGTCGTTCAGCTCGGACGGGCACACGATCGGCATCCCGTACGACGCCTCGTTCCTGGTCACAACCGTGAACAAGAACCTGTTCGGCAAGGCCGGCATCACCAAGATGCCGACGACGATCGACGAGTACACCGCCGACCTGAAGCAGATCAAGAGCAAGGGCGTCGTGCAGTACCCGCTCAACATCCCGTTCGCCGCGGCCGAGGGCCTGTCGACCAACTGGTACCAGACCACGGCGGCGTTCGGCGGGACGATCCTCGACGGGTCGGGCAAGCCGCAGTTCGCGACCGCCGACAGCCCCGGCTACAAGGCCGCGCAATGGATGGTCGACGCGATCAAGCAGGGCCTGGTGCCGCCGGGCAACATCAACGTCGCCGACAGCCAGGGCCAGCAGACCCTGATGGCCAAGGGCCAGGTCGCCAGCACCTTCGGCGACTACTCCGGCAACGTCGGCAGCCTGTACAGCGTCCCGGCCTCCTCGAGCGTGGTCAACCAGGTCGAATACCTGGCGACCCCGGGCGTCAGCGGCGTCG
The DNA here is from genome assembly GCF_040682075.1 of Actinoplanes sp. NPDC051411. NCBI lineage: Bacteria > Bacillati > Actinomycetota > Actinomycetes > Micromonosporales > Micromonosporaceae > Actinoplanes > Actinoplanes sp. NPDC051411. The sequence continues at coordinate 19,105 of NZ_JBFBAD010000087.1, forward strand.
GCCCCAACATGAGCAACCCGGACGGCATCGGCATCCCGCGCCAGGCCAAATACCCGGCCGCCGCCGCGAAGTTCATCGACTGGTTCACCAATGCGCAGAACCAGGCCGACTTCGCCGGGGCGAGCGGCCCCGACAAGGTGATGCCCGGCTACTTCCTGCCCTCGCGGCTGGCCGGCATGACCGAGCTGACCGACAAGGGCAAGCTGATCGGCGGCCAGCAGCTCGGTGACCTGCTCAAGAACAGCGCGAAGCCGGTGTTCCCGCAGGGCGCGCCGTCGTGGTACCCGGAGTTCTCCAAGTCGGTCTACACGAGCCTGCACGCCGCCGCGACCGGCTCGATGAGCGTCGACGCCGCCATCAAGGCGATGGCCGACACCGCGAACAAGCTGTCGAGCTGATGGTCGTCGACACCCACAGCGAGGTGGAACCCGCCCGATCGGTAAGAGCGCGCGGGAAGAAGAAGTTCGACTTCCTCCCGTACGCCCTGGTCACCCCCCTCGCACTGTTCATCGTGGCGCTGGCCCTCGTGCCGGCCGGCGTCACGATCGTCCAGTCGTTCTTCCGGGTCGACGAGCTCAATCCGCCGACGACGTTCAACGGTCTCGAGAACTTCCGGCACCTGTTCGCCGACAACGCGATCCGGTCGAGCCTGGCCAACACCGGGCTGTACGTGCTGATCGGCGTGCTCCTGTCGACGCTGCTCGGGATCGTCATGGCGGTCACCCTCCAGCGGCCGTTCCGCGGCCGCTCGGTCCTGATCGCCGTGCTCATCCTCCCGTGGGCGCTGCCCGGCGTGGTCGAGGGCATCGTCTGGACGGGCATCTGGGACAGCAACACCGGCCTGCTCAACAGCGTTCTGACGAGTGCGCACCTGATCGACCACTACCAGGTGTTCCTCGGCCAGCACCGGTTCCTCACCATCTTCGCCATCGAACTGGTGCAGGTCTGGCAGATGACGCCGCTGTCCACGCTGCTGATCCTGGCCTCGCTGCAGAACATCCCGGGCGAGCTCTACGAGGCGGCGGTGCTCGACGGCACCACGCCGTGGCAGGCGCTGCGGCGGATCACGTTGCCGCTGGCCCGCCCGGGCATCGCGATCGCCATGGTGCAGGCGGTCATCGCGACGCTCAACGTGTTCGACCAGCCCTATGTGCTCAACGGCTCGGCCGACACCGGGGCCTCGCTGACCATGCAGACCTACTTCATCAGCTTCCAGAACCTCGACTTCGGCGAGGGCTACGCGCTCTCGCTGCTGATCACCGTCGCCACGCTGGTCATCTCGCTCGGGGTCGTGAGGCTGGTCTACCGGCAGGTGGAGTTCTGATGCCTAAGAGCCGTCACTGGGCCCGCACCCTCGGGATCGCGTTCATCGTCCTGTGGTCGCTGGTGCCTCTCTATTGGACACTCAACACCAGCCTGCAGACCGACGGGCAGATCAGCGCGAAGCCCTCGCACTATGTGCCGCCGACGCCGACGCTGCACAACTATCACGCGCTGCTGTCGGGGGCGGGCGAGATCCCGGACACGATCCGCCGCTCGTCGTTCAACATCTTCGTCGAGTGCACGGCGGCCACGATCGTCACGGTCGTGCTGGCCACGCTCGCGGCGTACGCCTTCGCCCGCATGACCTTCCGCGGCCGGCAGCTCCTGTTTTATGCCGTCCTCGCGACGATGGCGTTCCCGGCCTACACCACGCTGATCCCGCTCTACCGGATCATGAGCCTGTTCGGGCTGGTCAACACGTACACCGGCATCATCCTGGTCTACGTCTCGGGCTTCCTGCCGCTGGCGACCTGGATCCTGCACAGCTACATGACCAGCCTGCCGATCGCGATCGAGGAGGCCGGTCAGGTCGACGGCGCCGGCCGCATGCAGATCCTGTGGCGCATCGTGCTCCCGCTCGCCTGGCCCGGCATCGTGTCGACGGCGATCATCACGTTCCTCTTCGCGTGGGCCCAGTTCCTGTTCCCGCTCGTGCTCTCCAGCGACATCTCGACCCAGCCGCTGACCGTCGCCATCGCCGCCCTGCAGGGCCGGCACGTGGTGCCGTTCGGGCTGCTCAACGCGGCCGGCGTGCTCGCCCTGGCGGTACCGGCCGTGATCGCGGTCGCCCTCAATCGCTTCATCGTCAACGGCCTGCTGAGCGGCAGCGTCAAGTAACCCTCGACTCGAAGGACCTCTCGTGACCGACACTTCCCTGAAACTCGGACAAATCACCGCTCAGGAGATCGCCAGCCAGCCGGAGCTCTGGGAGCGTGCCCGCGACGCCGCGGAAAACGGCCTGCCGGCCAGGGGCGAGCGGGTTCTCGTGCTGGGCTGCGGCACCTCCTACTACGTCGCCGCCGCGTACGCCTGGCTGCGCGAGCAGGCCGGCCACGGCCTCACCGACGCGCTGATCGCCTCGGAACTGCCGCCGATCGTCCGCGACTACGACCGCGTCGTCGCGATCAGCCGCTCGGGCACCACGACCGAGGTCGTGCAGGCGCTCCAGGCGCTGCCCACCGGCACCCCGGTCACCGCCGTGCTGGGCGAGCTGGGCACCCCGGTCGGCGACCACGCGACCGACATCATCGACCTGTCCTACGCCGACGAGCGCAGCGTGGTGCAGACCCGCTTCCCGACCACGCTGCTCACCCTGCTCCGCACCCACCTCGGTCTCGAGACCGCCGACCTGCCCGACCAGGCCCGGAACGCCCTGGCCGAGCCGACGACCACCCCGGCCCCGCGCCAGCTGGTCGTGCTCGGCACCGGCTGGGCGGCCGCGCTGGCCCAGGAGGCGGCGCTGAAGTGCCGTGAGTCGGTCGGGATGTGGGCCGAGGCCTACGCGACCGGCGAATACCGTCACGGCCCGATCAGCGTCGCCGGCCCGGGCACCCTGGTCTGGGCGCTGACCCCGCTCACCCCGGTGCAGGTCGAGGCCATCGAGGCCACCGGCGCGACCGCCCGCCAGGGCACCCGCGACCCCCAGGCCGAGCTCGTCGCGATCCAGCGCCACGCCGTGACCTGGGCCGCGACCGCTGGCCGCGACGCCGACGTGCCCACCCATCTGACCCGGTCCGTCGTGACCCTGTGATCCTCGCCGTCTGCCTCAACCCGGCGGTCGACGTCACCTACGTGGTCGACGCGGTGCGCCCGGGCGCATCGCACAAGGTCTCGACGGTGCATCGGCGGCCGGGCGGCAAGGGCGTCAACGTCGCCCGGGTGCTGGCCCAGCTCGGCGAGCCGGTCACCCTCTGCGGCTTCGCGGGCGGAGCCACCGGCCGCTGGCTCCGCTCAGCACTGGCCGACTCAGCACTGGCCGACTCAGCACTGGCCGGCTCAGCACTGGCCGACTCAGCACTGGCCGGCTCAGCACGGGCGGGCTCGGCGCCGGCCGACTCAGCGACCGTCGACTCAGCAACCGCCGGCTCAGCGAGGGCCGTCTCGGCGCCGGCCGGCTCGGGGGTCATCGACCGGCTGACCGAGGTCGAGGCCGACACCCGGCAGACGGTCACGGTGGTCGACGACGCCGACGCCAGCGTCTTCAACGAACCCGGCCCCACCCTGACCGACCGGGACTGGGCCCGCTTCACCGAAACCTACGACGAACTGCTCAAAGACTGCGAGGTAGCGGTCATGTCCGGCTCGGTGCCGCCCGGCGCGCCGGCCGACGCCTACGCCTTTCTCGTACGCCGGGCCCAGCACCACAAAATCGCGACGGTAGTCGACGCCGCCGACGCCCAGCTGCAGTCCGCCATCGACGCCGGGCCCACCATCCTGGCCCCCAACCGCGCCGAGATCGGCCTCCCCGGCGCGGGCCCGGCCGAGCTCCTGGCCGCGGCCTCCCGGCTCAGCCGCCGCACCGGCGGCACCGTGGTCATCTCGGCCGGCAGCGACGGCCTGGTCGCCTCGGACGGCCTTCGGTCCTGGACCGCTCGGCCACCCCGCCACGTCACCGGCAACCCCACCGGAGCCGGCGACGCCCTGACCGCCGCCCTGGCCCGCGGTTTAGCCCGGCACCTGCCCCGGCCGACCGCGCTGGCCGACGCCCTGGCCCTGGCCGCGGCCGCCGTCGCCGCCCCGGTAGCCGGCCAGATCGACGAGCCCCTCTACCGCGAGCTCACCGCATCATCGACCGTCCAGGAGGTGGCCCCGTGCCCCTGACCCCCGCGTCTCCCGCCCGCATCGCCGCGCCGGAGGTGTCGTCGTGCCGCTGATCTCCACGTCCGAGCTGGTCGGCGACGCGTGCTCGCGGGGCTCGGCGATCGCGGCGTTCAACGTGATCACGCTGGAGCACGCCGAGGCGGTCGTCCACGGCGCCGAGGAGGCCGGCGCCCCGGTGATCGTCCAGATCAGCGAGAACGCCGTGAAGTTCCACGCCGCCCGGCCCATCCCCCTGACCCGCGCCGCCGCCGCTCTCGCCGAGTCGTCGACCGTCGGCGTCGGCCTGCACCTCGACCACGTCACCGACCTGGCCCTGCTCCACCTGGCCGCCGACGCCGGCTTCTCGTCGGCCATGTTCGACGCCGCCCACGAGTCCTACCCCGACAACCTCGCCCACACCGCCGCGGCCGTCCGCTGGGCGCACGACAACGGGCTGTGGCTCGAGGCCGAACTGGGCTACGTCGGCGGCAAACCCGACTCGCCGGCCAGCGCGCACACCGCCGGCGTCCGCACCGACCCGGACGAGGCCCGGCACTTCGTGGCCGAGACCGGCGTGGACGCCCTGGCCGTGGCCGTCGGCAGTTCCCACGCCATGACCACCCGCACCGCCACCCTCGACCACGACCTGATCGCCGCGCTGGCCGCCGCCGTCCCGGTCCCCCTGGTTCTGCACGGCTCCTCCGGTGTCCCCGACGAGGACCTGTCCCGCGCGGTCGCGGCCGGCATCCGCAAAATCAACATCGGCACGGCTCTGAACATCGCCTACACCCACGGGGTACGCGAGTTCCTCGACCGCGACGCCACCGTGGTCGACCCCCGCAAATACCTCGCCCGCGCCCGCACCGAGATGGCCGGCGTGGTGCGGCACCTGCTGGCCACGGTCAGCGGCTGATCAGCGCGCTCGCACCGCGCCCTCGGTCGCGAACAGCGCCTCCATGGTGGAGCGCACCGCGGTGGCGGTGACGGCCGCGCACGCCTGCAGGCCGCGCCGGGTGCGGCGCGGGTCGACGATGTCGTCGCCGTCCGGATCGGTCGCGGCCACCCGCCAGCGCAGGCCGAGCGCCGCCGCCACCACGGCCGCGGGCTCTCCGGCGGCCGGCGGCAGGTGGGTCGCGAGGCGGGCGAACTCGCGGAGCGTGAAGGTACGGTCGAGAGCGGCCGGCAGCATCGTGAGCACGTCGTCGCGTTCGGCGGCGGTCGCGGTCAGCACCAGGTCGGCGGCGGCGATCGCGACGGGTGTGAGCCGCCGGGCGGCGAAGTGGTCGGTCGGGGCGCCGCGGGCGCGCAGGGCCGCCGCCGCGTACGGGTGCATCGGCGCGCCGGGGCGCGCCCGCGTCCCGGCGCTGGTGACCTGAACGGGTCTGGTATCCGGGCCGAAGCGGCGCAGCGCCTCCAGGGTGGTGAGGCGCTCGGCCAGGACCGAGCGGCAGATGTTGCCGACGCACACGTGGAGGATGGCGAACGTCACGCGCTCACCGGGCTTCCACCGGCTGCTTGAGGTCGTCGTCGGCCGTCGTGGCCGGGTCGCCGTCGTGCTGGACGGTGTAGGGCTCGTAGTAGTAATACGATTCGCGGCCGCGGCGCGGGGCACGGTTCAGGACCGTGCCGAGCACGTCCACCTCGGCCTTGCGCAGGGCGGCCGTCGTCTGGGAGAGCTGGTCGCGCCGGGTCTTGCCGTAGCGGACCACCAGGATCGCGCCGTCGCAGGCGGGTGCGATGGCCAGGGCGTCGGCGACCGGGAGCACCGGCGGCGCGTCGACGATGATCACGTCGTATTCGGCGCGGAGCTCGTCCAGGAGCTTGTGCATGTGCTGGGAGCCGAGCATCTCGCTCGGGTTGGGCGGGATCGCCCCGCTGGCGAGCACCCAGAACGGGGTCAGGCCCCACGACTGCACGGCGGCCTCGTGGGTCGACTTGTTCAGCAGAACGCTGGTCAGGCCCGCGCCGCTGGGCAGGCCGAGGTAGCGGGCGGCGCGGGGACGGCGCAGGTCGGCGTCGATCAGCAGCACCCGGCGGCCGGTCTCGGCCAGGCTGAGGGCCAGGTTGCAGGCGGTGACCGACTTGCCCTCGGCGGGCACGCTGCTGGTCACGAGCAGCACCTTGTGGGCCCGGTCGACGTCGACGAACTGCAGGCTCGTACGGATCTTGCGATAGGCCTCGGCCCGATGGCCGTGGGTCTGCTGGCCGCCGATGATCGGGGTCCGGCTGGCGCTCGCGTCGTACGGCACGGCGCCGAGGGCCGGTTCGCCGGAGGTCTCCTCGATCTCCTCGAGCGACTTCACCGAGGTGTCCAGCGAGTGGCGGGCGGCGGCCAGGACGGCGCCCAGGAGCAGGCCGGCCGCCAGCGCGAGCGCCAGGTTGCGTATCGGCTGCGGGGACACCGGCGTCTTCGGGATCTCGGCCGGGCTGACGCCGGCCAGCCGGACCGCGGACTTCTGGCCGTTCGGCAGGCTCTCCAGTGTCGGGATCAGGTCGACGAGTTCGGCGGCGGCCGCGTCGGCGATCCGGGCCGCCTGCACCGGTGAGGGGTCGGTGGCGGTCAGCGCGATCAGCACGGTGTCCGGCACCGCCTCGCCGGTGACCTCGGCGGCCACCTGGTCGGCGGTCATGTTCAGGTGCAGGCGGTCGACGACGCGCTGCATCAGCCGGTGGTCGTGGAGCAGCTCGGTGTACGACTTCACCTTCTGCTGCGACAGCAGGCTGGCCTGGTAGGCCTTGGACGCGTCGCTCTCGTCGGTCCACGTGGAGACGAACAGCGTGGTGCGCGCGGCGTACAGGGGCGTCTGCCGCCACGTCAGCAGGGCGCCGCCGGCGACGGCGAGCACGGTGACGACGAGGATCGAGATCCATTCGTCACGTAGCAGACGGGTGACCGTGCGCAGCTCCACTGCGGACTCTCCTTGCTGACGTCAGGACGGTGTGTGTTCGCGTACCGGCACGTTGAGCAGCAGCGCCACCGCGGTCGCCGCGCCGGTCAGTCCGGCCCCGAACGCCGGCCATCCGGGGATCGCCCCGGCGGCCACGAGCGCGCTCAGTGCGGTGGAGGCGGCGGCGGCCACGAACAGGACCGCCGCGACCTGTCCGGTGCTCAGGCCCAGCCGGTGCAGCCGGTGCGACACGTGGTCGGTGCCGCCGAGGTGCCACGGCCGGCCGCCGCGCCGGCGGTCGATCACCACGAGGGCGGTGTCCACGGTCGCGACGAACGTGACCAGCAGGAGCACCGCGTAGGAGTCGCCGCGAGCGGACGGGGCGTACAGAACCGCCGCGGTGGCGAGCACGAATCCGATGAACAGCGACCCGGTGTCGCCCATGAAGATGCGGGCCGGCGGCCGGTTGTGGGCGAGGAAGCCGAGGCAGCCCCCGGCGAGAAACAGCAGGAGCAGCCCGACCGGGGGCCGGCCCGCGACCAGCGCCGAGACGCCCAGCACCCCGGCGGTGGCCGTGCCGATCGAGGCGGCGGCCGCGTCCATGTTGTCGAGCAGGTTGAACGAGTTGGTCATCACGACGATCCAGGCGACCGTGATGATCGTGTCGAGCCAGGAGACGCCGGAGACGACCAGCGGGTGCGCGGTGAGGGTGACCGCGGTGGCGGCCAGCGTCTCGGCCGCGAGCCGGGTCCGCATGGACAGCGTGCGGATGTCGTCGGCCAGGCCCAGCCCGGCGACGAACAGGCCGGCGACCGCGATCGCCACGAGGTGCGGGCTCCACGGGCGGACGAGCAGCCCGACCGGCAGCAGGCACCCGAGGATCAGCGCCACGCCACCCAGGTACGGCGTCGGCCGCTGGTGCGCCTTGCGCGGGTTCGGCCGGTCGGTGAGGTCGAGCCACAGAGCCACCCGCCGGACGGGGACGGTGACGGCCAGGGCGGTGACCGTCGCGAGGCCGGCGCCGGCCGGGACGACGAATGCGACCGGCAGGCTCACAGCGCCACCAGTTCACCGGACCTGGCCGCCTCGCGCCGTGCTTCCTCGATGGTCTGCCGCAGGATGTCGTCCAACGTGTAGCGCGGGGCCCAGCCGGTCAGTTCGTGCAGCTTGCGGGTGTTGGGTACGCGCCGGTCCATGTCCTCGAAGCCGGTGCCGTACGCCTGCTCGTACGGAATGAGCTGGATCGGCCCCCGGCCGCCGGACCGCTCGATGATCAGCTGAGCGAGCGCACCGATGCTGGTCTCCTCGGACGAGCCGATGTTGAAGGTCTCGCCGATGGAGCGGACGTCGTCGAGCAGCGCGACGAGCGCGTCGACCACGTCGAGGACGTGGGCGAAGCACCGGGTCTGCCGGCCGTTGCCGAAGACCGTCAGGGGCTGGTCGGCCACCGCCTGCCGGACGAGCCGCGGGATGACCATGCCGTAGGCCGGGCTCTGCCGCGGGCCGACGGTGTTGAACATCCGCACGATGATCGTCGGAAGGCCCCGCTCCTTGAAGTAGGCGTTCGCCAGAATCTCGTCGACCGCCTTGGCGGTGCTATAGGCCCAGCGCACGACCGCGGGACTGCCCAGGATGCGATCGGCTCCCTCGTCGAGGGGCCCGCTGGAGTTGCGGCCGTAGATCTCGGAGCTGCTGGCGACCAGGATCTTCCGCCGGTAGCGGTGAGCCGCCGCCAGGACGATCTCCGAGCCGCGGATGTTCGTGGTCAGCGACTTGAGCGGCTGCTCGACGACCCGCTTGACGCCGACCGCCGCGGCCAGGTGCACGACCGTCTCGCACTGGTGGACGAGGTCGTCGATGACGAGTTCGTCGAGCACCGAGCCCTGCACGAAGCGGAACCGCGGATGCCGGCTCGCCCGCTGGAGGTTCGACAGGCGGCCGGTCGACAGATCGTCCAGCGCGACAACGTGGGCACCGGCCTCCAAGAGGGCGTCGACAAGGTGCGAGCCGATGAAGCCGGCCCCACCTGTGACGAGATATGCACCGCTTGGCATGCCCCTCCTTACGAGTCGTCCGATCGGATCGTGACGTTACCTACGAAACCCATCACTCGTGCCCGTTCAGAAAAAACCAGCCGAAACAGGGATCTGATCATTCTTTCCCGGCGAAAGGCTCCGATGTCGGCTTGAATCGTGCAGGGCGCAGGCGACGAGAAGGCGGTGACGATGCTCCTCGACCACCACCGCGCCCGGCTGAGCCTGCACACCGCCGGACGACGGCCGTTCCTGCTGGCCGTGACCGCGACCCTGCTGGCCTTGATCGTGGCGTTCGAATACGCCGGCGTCGGAGGTGCGATCGGCCTCGACCGGCTGGTGCTGGTGGCAGCCGCCGCTCTCGGACTGCTCATCCCGCCACAGCGGCTCGTCGCGGCGATGGCCCCGGCCTGGCTCCTCGCTCCGATATCGGGGCAGGTCTTCGCGATCGCACACGCCGCGACCTGCGCGTTGGCCGTCAGTCTGGTGCTGCGGTTCGTCGGCGGCGCCCTGCCCGCGCGCCGGACCACGGTCTGGTTCGCGCTGTTCGCCGCCGCGCTGACCGTCAGCTTGCTGCACCCCGCCGTCGCCACACCGGCAGCGCTGTCGCCCTGGCATGACCTGGTGGGCGTCCTGACCGGACTGGCGGTGGCCGCGTCGGCCACGTCGGCGCCCCCGGACCTTTCGCTCGTGGCCAAGACGATCGCGATCGCCGGCGCGGTCGTGGCCGGCGTCATCCTGATCGACGGGGCGCTCGCCGCGGGCCGCCTCGTCGGCGCCGGCCTGAATCCCAACTACCTCGGCGGGATGCTGGCTCCGCCGTGCATCGCCGCCATCGGGCTCGCCTGGCATGTCCGGCAGCCGGCGTGGCTGTTCGTCGCGGCACCCGGTGCGGTCGCGCTCGTGCAGACCCAGTCCCGAGGCGCCCTGGTCGCCGCCGTCGCGGGAGCCGGCTATCTCGTGCTGAGAGAACGCTCCTGGTGGCAGCGGGCGCTCGTCGTCGCGGCGACGGCCCTGCTGCCCGTGCTGTTCGGCAATGTCCTGATCAAGCTGCTGATCGGCGGGCGGTCCGCCACCGAACTGGACGCCAACAACGCGATCCGCGGGGAGGCTCTCCGGCTGGCCCTCGAGATCGCCGTGCAGCACCCGCTGCGCGGCATCGGGTACGGCGCGTTTCCGGCGTACGCCGCCGCGGCACCCCAGATCGGCATCTTCGTCAACACACACAACGAGTACGCCCGGCTCGCGTGCGAGGCCGGAGTACCGGCGGCCGCACTCTTCGTCGTGCTCCTCGTCCTGGCGATGCGCGGCCGCCGAGGCGACAGCGCAGCCATCCTGCGTGCCATCGTCGTGGTCTACGCGGTCGGCCTGCTCTTCGGCAACTTCATGTCGAGCATGTTCGTCAGTGTGCCGTTCTGGCTCGCGCTCGGCTGTCTCCTGGCCGGCGGCGAGAAACCGCACGGCGCACCATCGCGCGGCCGGGTGCCGCGACCACAGACGGAAGGGATGCTGTGATGCTCGACAGCCGTACGGAGATCCGCGCCGGGCAACGGTTTGCCTTCGGCGCGAACTGGCGGGCGTTCGTCGACACCGTCGACGAAACGAAGATCCGGACCGCGACCGACTCGCTCGTCCGTGCCCTGCGCAGCCCGGACCTCACCGGACGGACCTTCCTCGACGTCGGCTGCGGCAGCGGCCTGTTCTCGCTCGCGGCCCACCGCCTCGGCGCCGAGGTGCGGTCCTTCGATTTCGATGCCGAGTCGGTGGCGGCCACCGCCGAGTTGCGTGCCCGGTTCGCGCCCGATGCCGTCTGGCCGATCGAACAGGGATCGATCCTGGACGAGCGATACGTCGCGGGCCTCGGCCGGCACGACATCGTGTACTCGTGGGGGGTACTGCACCACACCGGCGACCTGTGGCGGGCCATGGACCTGGCCGCACGCCTGGTGAAACCCGGCGGGCTGCTGTTCGTGTCGGTGTACAACGACCAAGGTCCCAAGAGCCGGCTGTGGGAACGGGTCAAGCGACGCTACAACCGGTCCGGGCGCGCGGGACGCGCAACGATCGTCTTCCTGAGCGCCGCCTATCTGTGGCGCTGGTGGCCACTGCTGCGCCTGATCAGGTGGGTCCGCGGCAGCCGGCTGCCGCGGGCTCGCGGCATGTCCGTACGCCACGACCTCATAGACTGGGTGGGCGGCTATCCGTTCGCGGTCGCCAAGCCCGAAACGGTGTTCGATTTCCTGCGCGAGCGCGGCTTCGAGTTGCGGCACCTCAAGACCTGCGCCGGCGGCCTGGGTTGCAACGAGTACGTATTCACGGCGCCGCACCAGCCCGGATGATCGTCAGGACCGGTCAGAGAGGCGGACGGTGCAGTACGCCCATCCCGTACTCGTATCGCTCGGGCATCCCCTGCTCGGCGCAGAACCGCTGGAAGCCCGCGCGGGCCCGGAACCCGGTCCGCCGGTCGCAGTCGTCGACGAGGACCACCCCGCCCGGTGCGACCAACGGCCACGTCTTCGTCAGGGCGGCGTGCACCGGGTGCGAGAGGTCCACGTCCACCAGCGCCGTGGAGATCTGCCGTGGGAGCCGGTCCGCGGGCATCGCCACGATGTCGCCGCGGACCAACTCGACGCCGGAGGCTCCGAGTTGCCGCAGGATCTGCCGGACCAGTGCGGGCGAGGAAACGGAGAAGCCGTACCGCACCGCCTCAGGAGTGCCGAGCTGCACGTCGTGGTCGAACTGCTCGGGTACGAAACCGCTGAACGTGTCGACGGCGACGTACCGCTTGGGCGCGCCGATGTTCTGCAGCAGGCGGTAGCAGTGCGCCGACGTGCCGCCCGAGGCGCAGCCGATCTCCACCACCGCCCCGGGCACCCCGGCGGTTTCGATGATCGCCTGTGCCCACAGGTAGAGCCGCTCCGGGTTCAGTTGCGACAGCGGCCTCCGGTACAGCCAGCGGGCCAGCGCTCGGCGCCGGACATAGGTGAGCCGGCCGCGCATCGTCATCGGCATGTCACTGCCCTCCCAGGGTTCGTGATCGGTCGCCCCTCCACGCCGCGCCGACCATCGGCTCGGTGCGGAACAGGTAGTTGGGGCATCGGTACGGATGGACGAACGTGTCGTCGATCGGCACCGGGCCGTGACCGTCGAGGTGGTAAATGTGGTGGTAACCGAAGCCGGATGTCGCGGCGCGGGCACGCTGCAGTGCCAGCTGATCCAGGCATTCGGCGATGATGCTCGGCCGGTGCGTGGCCAGCACGGTCTTCAGGCCGGCGAAGACGTGCGGCTCGAAACCCTCGACATCGACCTTGATCAGGTCGACCCGCCGGTCGCCGAGGAGCTCGTCGCCCGTGGTCACCTCGACCTCGACTTGTCTGGCTCCGACCCGGTCGGCGACTCCGTGCAGCGTCGCCTGCGAGTCGTCGGAGGGGATCGTCAACCTTGCCCGCCCGGCGCTCGACGAGAGCGCCTTGGCCACGATGGTGACCCGGTCGTCGAGGCCGTTGAGCCGCACGTTGGAACGCAGCTGGGCGAGCTTGACCGGATTGGGCTCGCAGGCGATCGCCTGCAGGTTGCGGTTGGCGACGCAGGCCAGCAGCGTGTAGATCCCCGAATACGCGCCGACGTCGACGAAGACCTCGGCGTGCCGAGCCAGCTCGAACAACACCGGCTGGACCGTGGTCTCCCAGTGGTGCAGGTCGGTCCACACGATGTGGCGGGCCAGCCGGTCGTCGTCGAAATCGGAGTTGTAGAGGAACGGCGCACCGTCCGGCGCGTGCAGCGTCCAGACCCCCGTGGGGCGCAGTCGCCACCATACGGCCGGAGGCAACTGCCCGCGCTGTGCAAGCTCGCGGATCACCCGCTGGAGGCCCGGCGCCCGGCGCAGTAGGGCGTCGCGGCCGGATTTGGCGAGTTCGCGAGCGCTTTTGGCGTTCATGAGACCGAGCCCTCCTTCGCCAAGGAGTGCGCAGGTCCCGCCGGTCCGTCCACCGCCATCGGCCGATGCCGCACCCGGTCGCGGCGGTACAGCACCCACCCACAGGGCAGGCAGGTGGCCCATAGCAGGCGGGCGCGCCAGGTGGTCAGCGGCCGCGGCTGGCGGTGCACCGGCACGCCGAGGTGGAATTGCCCGCGGACGAGGTTTCCGGCCGTCCGGACGAACGTCGTGGGATGGTGCCGGAACCACCGGATGTCCTCGGTCAGCACAAGGATGTGGTAGTGAACCATGCCGGCGGCGACCGCGCTGTAGGGCAGCCGCGTGATCCGGTCCGCGCCGCTGGTGCGGCAGGAGAGAACGGGGACGTTCACGTACCGGGTGCGGTAGCGAAGGCCGATCCGGCGCCACACCTCTCCCTCGGCGATATAGCCCTCGGCGATCCGGAACGGGTTGTCCCGCAGAACGTCGGTTCGCAGGACGCCCCACTTGTCGCCGGTCATGCGGCAGCGGTATCTCATCTCCTGCCAGGTGGCATCCACGACGTCGGCCGGAAAGCGGGCGCCGATCACCTGCCCTGCCTCGTCGATGTCGAGCCCGGTGACGCCCACATATCCGGCCGGATCCGCGATCGCCACCCAGTGCTCGAGCAGGCGGTCGAGCGCGCCGGGTAACAGCGCGTCGTCGGAGTCGAGCAGGGCGACCAGCTCACCACGGGCGGCGGCGACGCCTCGGTTCACGGCGAGGTGCTTTCCGGCGTGCGCCTGCCGCAGATACCTGACCGGGAACGGCGCCCGGTCCGCGAGTTGTTCGACGAGCGCCTTCGTGCGGTCCGTCGAACCGTCGTCGACCACGATCCACTCCAGCGCGGCCTGCTGCTCCAACAGGCCGGAAAACGCGTCGCGAAGAGTGTGCGCACGGTTGTACGTGGGCGTGACGACGCTGACCAGCCCGGCCGGCCGCGCACGGGCCCGGAGCGCGGTATCGCCCGGTGACTTCTCACCGGCCGGACGCCGTGCGCGAAGCGCCGCGATCTCGGACCGCGCTCGCGCCAGGTCGTCGCGGCCGGGCAGGAGCGCAGCCGGCGACGTGCCGGTCGCCCTGGTGAACCACGTCACCTGGCATCCGGCCAGGACCAGCCACCCGGCGCTCGACGCCAGCGCACATCCGACGATGCCCCAGCGCGGAATGAGCAGGAGGTTGAGCATGACGTTAACCGCCAGCGCCAGGAAGGACGTGCCCGATACGAGCCAGGGGCGGTCCAGCCGGAGCAGATACGGCAGAACCGAGCGGGTCGCACTGATTGCCAGCACGCCCGGAGCGAGTGCAAAGATCGCCGGCACGCTGCCGCGGAAGTCGTTGCCGTAGAGGATCGGCACAAGCCACGGTGCCGCCAGACACGCCGCGCTTACCACGCCGGCCGCCATGATCACCGAGGCGCGGACGCTCCGCACGGTCAGCCCGGTCGCCCGGTCCAGGGACGCCTCGGCCTGATCGGCGAGCACCACTTGGGCGAGTGCGTTCGTCGCGACGTGGGTGATCTCCCCGACGCTGACCGCCAGGGTGTACAGGCCCACCGGCGCCCCGGGCACGAGCGCGTTGAGAATCAGCACGTCGATGCGGGAGAGAAGATTCAGCGCCACCAGGCCGGCCTGGTAGCGCAGTCCGGTGCCGACCATGCGACGAGCCACACCGGCATCGCCCCGGCCCAGGTGCGGCCGGAGCACCGGGAGGAAGAACAGCAATGGCACCGCGCCGCTCAGCACCCAGACCCAGATCACGGCCGCCGGTGACGGGTGACCGGCGAGGCTCAACGCCACCAGCGCTCCGCACTGGAGCAACGCCGAGACCGTGACGGAGCGGTTGACCGCGGTCATCTGGCCCAGCAGAAGAACGACGGTGCTCAGGTGGACGCACGCCACCGCGACAGGAACCGAGGCCAACGCGAGGAACAGCAGCGGCCAGGCGGATCGTGGCACGGCTCCGGGCGAGACCAGCAGGATCGCCGCCCCGGTCAGCACGGCCGACCCGGCACCGAGCAACGGACCGAGAATCAGACTGTTCGTCGGTATCGCGGAGCGATCGGTCGACCAGAACGAGACGCTGGCCTGGCCGATGGAGAGGTGGCCGAGAACCGTCGCGGTCGAGGCGATCGTCACGATGACCGAGTAGATTCCGCGCCCTTCCGGATTCAGTGCCCTCGAGATCACGACCCCGGTCACGGCCGCCAGCACCAACCGGACTCCGAATGCGCCGACAGCGTCGCGAATCTTCGCCGCTCTGGGGCCGGCCGCCGTGGAACGCCGGCTCAGATCCATACGCCCGCGACTCTCGTCGGCGCGGCGTCGA
This sequence comes from Actinoplanes sp. NPDC051411, assembly GCF_040682075.1. Lineage (NCBI taxonomy): Bacteria > Bacillati > Actinomycetota > Actinomycetes > Micromonosporales > Micromonosporaceae > Actinoplanes > Actinoplanes sp. NPDC051411. The sequence continues at coordinate 34,431 of NZ_JBFBAD010000087.1, forward strand.
GGGCCGACCGATGCCACTGCTCGAACTGGATCAGGGCCCACAGTTGCCGGCTGCGATCGACGCCGGCGTCGTGCTCACGAAGCAGGCTCGACACGGCGGCGGGCCGGAACAGGCCACGGCCGTCGGCGGTCCGGTCGGTGAGCAGGTCGTACGCGTAATCCCGCAGCTCGCCGCGCAGCCAGGCCGCCAGCGGGACACCGAACCCCATCTTGGGCCGGTTCACCACCTCGGGCGGCAGCCACTCGGCCACGGCCCGTTTCAGGATGAGCTTGGTGCCGCCGGGCCGCACCTTCATCCGGGTCGGCAGCCCGGCCGCCCACTCGAGCAGATGATGGTCGAGGAACGGCGACCGTGCCTCCAGCGAGTGCGCCATCGTGGTGATGTCCACCTTGGGCAGCAGATCGCCCGGCAGGTAGGTGTTCACGTCGGTGTCGATGGCGCGGCCGACGTCGTCGGTCGCCCCCGATGCGGCGAACGTCTCGTCGAGGAGCCGGTAGCTGTCGACGTCGTGCAGTTCGTCGCGTAACGCGTCCGAATACAGCGCCCACTTCTGCTCCGGGTCGAAGTACGACATGATCCGGGCGTACCGCCGGGGCGCCGGGTGGGAGAGCAGCTCGAGTGCCCGTCCCAGCCGGCGCGGCAGCGCTCCGGGACGGGCACCCGCGAGCGGGGCCAGAGCACGGAACGGGAAACCGGCGAGCCGGGCCATCACGGCGTAGCGCTGGTAGCCGCCGAAACACTCGTCGCCTCCGTCGCCGTTCAGCACCACGGTGACGTGCTGCCGGCTCAGCCGGGCGACGTAGAAGCTGGGAATCGCCGAGGCGTCGGCGAACGGCTCGTCGAAGTGGCCGGCCAGATCGGGGAGCACCGCCGCCGACGACGCGGTCACCACCATCTCGTGATGGTCGGTCCCGTACTGGGCGGCCACCATGCGGGCGTAGCGGCGCTCGTCGTAACCGTGCTCCTCGAACCCGATGCTGAACGTGCGCACGGGATCGGAGCTCTGCCGGGCCATCGCCGCGACCACGGCCGACGAGTCGATGCCGCCGGACAGGAACGCGCCGACCGGCCGCTCGCTGACCATCCGGATCCGGGTCGACTCGAGCAGGAGCGACCGTACGCGCTCGCAGCTCTCGGCCTCCCCCGGCGTCGGCCGCGGGGTGGAGTCGAGCCGCCAGTAGCGCCGCACCGAGGCGACGCCGTCCTGCCAGACGAGCAGGTGACCCGGCGGCAGCTTCTGCACCTCGGTGTAGATGCTCCACGGCGCCGGCACGTACTGATAGGTCAGGTAGTGGTGCAGCGCCACGTGGTCGAGCGTGCGGCTCCAGGAAGGGTCCTCGAGCAACGCCTTGAGCTCGGACCCGAACGCGAGCCCGTCCCCGGCCGGGCGCCAGTAGAGCGGCTTCTTGCCCACCCGGTCGCGGGCGAGCAGCAGGCGCGCGCGGCCGGCGTCCCAGATGGCGAACGCGAACATGCCGCGCAGTCGGTGCACCAGCTCGTCGCCGTACTCCTCGTAGAGGTGCACCAGGCACTCGGTGTCGCTCCGGCCGGTCAGGCGGTGGCCCCGGCGGATCAGGTCGGCCCGCAGCTCGGGATGGTTGTAGAGCTCGCCGTTGAACACGGCGAGCACGCTGCCGTCCTCGCTGCGCACCGGCTGCTGGCCGCCGGCGACGTCGATGACCGCGAGCCGGCGCATGCCGAGGGCGACCCGCGGGCCGGTGTGGAAGCCCGATCCGTCGGGGCCGCGGTGTTCGAGGGCGGCGCACATGCGCCCGACGAGATCGGGGTCGACCTCGCCGGTCGACACCATCCCGGCTATCCCGCACATCGGGCCTCCAGCAGCTCCGAGTAGATGTCCAGATGCCGGTCGACCATGCCATCGAGGTGCAGGTACCGGCGGCTCCAGGCACGCGCGTCGGCGGCCCGCCCGCGGGCAGCGGCTGGGTCGCGCAGGACCCGTTCCAGCCCGGCCGCGAGGGCGTCCGCGTCGGCCGGGGGCACCAGTTCGCCGCGGCCCTCGATCAGCTCCGCGGTGCCGCCGACGCGGGTGGCCACGACCGGCCGCCCGGCCGCCATCGCCTCCATCACGGCGTTGCTCATGCCCTCGGTGAGCGACGGCAGCACGGCCACGTCGGCCCGGGCGAGGAGCGCGGCGATGTCGGTGCGCGCGCCCAGGAACCGTACGTCGAGGCCGAGCGCCGCGGCCTGGTGTTGCAGGCTCTCCTGTTCGGGGCCCTCGCCGGCCAGCGCGAGCGTGCACGGCAGACCGCGCTCGCGGAGACGGGCCGCCGCCTCCAGCAGATAGCGGTGTCCCTTGTACGGCCGGAGGTTGGCCACGCACAGGACGACGGGAAGGGAGCTGGCGAGCGCAGCCGGGGGTGCCGGTTCGAAAGCCGGGTCGGTGAGACCGTTGTAGACCACCCGGATCCGGTCCCGCGCGACCCCTTCAGTGCGGACCACGTCGTCGGCCACCGCGTCCGCGTTGGCGATGAGCACGTCGGTCATCCGGGTCGCGACCCGCTCCCCCGCGACGGCGAGCCCGAGGCCGGCCTTGTAGTGGCTCAGGCTCCGGCGACCGGCCACGCAGACCGGAACCCGGGCCAGCCGCGCGGCCGGGGCGGTAAGCACGCAGCTGTGCAGGAGAAACGCGTGTACGACATCGGGCCGCAACCGGCGCAACGTCCGCCGGAGGCGCTCGACCGCCAGCGCGAAGACGGCGAGCCGCTGCCAGCTCCGCGCGGGTGACGGGAGGTCGAGGTTGATCAGAGGCACGCCGGCGTCCCGGAGAATGGCCTCGCGCGGGCCGCCAGTCCGCAGGACCACCACCGTCGCCTCGACGCCTCGCTGCCGGAGGCCGGCCGCGAGCAGGGCGAGTTGCTTCTCCGCGCCGCCGAGACCGAGCTGCCCGATCACCAGGCAGACCCGCCCGACCCGGGGCGGACGCGGGACGGCGGATCCGACGGCGACGTCCGGTGATCGGTTGGCGAAGACCATGTCCTGATCGTACGAGATTCGCCACATTAGAACGGATATATCGGGTTTAATCGTGCAGGTGCTGGCTGAAGCTTGGAGGACGCATGCCTGACGACCGCCTGCGCGTAATGCGGATCATCGCCCGCATGAACGTCGGCGGCCCGGCGGTGCAGGTGCTCGGCCTACTCCGAGGGCTCGACCCGGACCGGTACGACCAGCGGCTCTACACCGGACACGTGCAGGACCAGGAAGCCGAGTACCAGCCGTGGTGCGCCTCCGGCCGGCCGGCCCACCGGGTCGCGGCGCTCGGCCGTCGGGTCCGGCCCTCCGACGACCTGCGGGCGCTGGCCGCGCTGATCGCCGCCGTACGGGAGTTCCGGCCCCACATCGTGCACACCCACAGTGCGAAGGCCGGCACGGTCGGCCGCCTCGCCGCGGCGGTCACCGGCGTTCCCGTACGCGTGCACACCTTCCACGGCCACCTGCTGCACGGCTACTTCCCGCCCTTGACGACCCGCCTCGTGATCGGGGCCGAGCGTCGCCTGGCGGCCCGCACCCACCGGCTCGTCGCCGTCGGCCGGCAGGTCCGCGACGACCTGCTCGCGGCCGGGATCGGGCGGCCCGGCCAGTACGCCGTCATCGCCCCCGGCACCACGCTGCCCGACCCGCCCGGCCGGACCGTCGCCCGCGACCGGCTGGGCCTGCCCCGGGACCGGCCGCTGGTGGTGTCGGTCGGCCGGGTCACCGGGATCAAGCGGCCCGACCGTCTGGTCGCGGTCGCCCGGGCGGTACGCGAGCTGGTGCCCGACGTCCTGTTCGCGGTGTTCGGCGAGGGTGACCGCCTGGACGAGTTGAAGGCGGCGGCCCGCGAACTCCCGGACACGCTGCGGCTCGGCGGCTGGCGCACCGACGTCGAGACCGTCTACGCGGCCGCCGACCTGGCCCTGCTGACCTCCGACAACGAGGGGATGCCGATGTCGCTGGTCGAGGCCGGCCTGGCCGGTGTCGCCGCGGTGGCGACCCGGGTCGGCAGCGTGGCCGAGGTGGTCCTGGACGGCCGGACCGGTCTCCTGGCGAGCACCGAGGTGGCCGCCCTGGCCCGGTGCACCGTGGATCTGCTCGGTGACCCCGCACGCCGCCAAGCGATGGGCCGGGCCGCGCGCATCCATTGCGCCCAGCACTTCAGTGGGGACCGGCTGGTGGCCGACACCGACCGGCTCTACGCCGCGCTCGCCACCGAACGCGGCTGGCTGCCGCGCCCGGCCCGGCGGGCGCCCGAAGCCGAGGAGGCAGAACGATGAAGGTGGCAGAACTATGAAGGTCGCGGTCACCGGCGGAGCCGGGTTCATCGGGGCGAATCTGTGCCGTGCGCTGGCCGCCCGGCCCGAGATCGACCGGGTCGTCGCCTACGACAACCTGAGCACCGGCGACGCGGCCAACCTGGACGGGTCCGTGGCCGAGCTGGTCGTCGGCGACATCCTGGACCGGGCGCTGCTGCGGGACGTGCTCGACTCGGCCGACGCGGTGGTGCACCTGGCCGCGCGGCCCTCGGTCCCGCGTTCGCTGGCCGACCCGGTCGCGAGCCACGACGCCAACGCCACCGGCACGGTCAACGTGCTGGAGGCGTGCCGGCACGCCGGCGCCCACCTCGTGGCGGCATCGTCGTCGTCGGTCTACGGCGCCACCCCCGAGCTGCCCAAGCACGAGGATCTGCCGACCCGGCCGCTCAGCCCGTACGCCGCGAGCAAACTCGCCGCCGAGTCCTACGCCCTCGCCTACGGCTCCTCCTTCGGGCTGCCGGCCCTGGTGCTGCGGTTCTTCAACGTGTACGGGCCGCTCCAGTCGACCGGCCACGCCTATGCCGCGGCGATCCCGGCCTTCGTGCACGCGGCGCTGAGCGGCAAACCGCTGGCAGTGCACGGCGACGGCCGGCAGACCCGCGACTTCACCTTCGTCGGATCGGTCGTCGACGTGCTGACCCAGGCGGTGCTCGGCCGGGTCACCGCCGGCACGCCGGTGAACCTCGCCTTCGGCGAGAGCGTCAGCATCCGGCAGGTCATCGAGATCATCGGCGAGGTGCTCGGCCGCGACCTGGAGGTCTGCTACGGGCCGTCCCGTACGGGCGACGTCCGCCACTCGCACGGCGCGAACGACCGGTTGCTCGCGCTGTTCCCCGGGCTGGCCCCGATCCGGCTGGCCGACGGGCTGCGCCAGACCATCGACTGGTTCGCCACCACCGGCGCCTACCCGGTCAGCACCGGCCGGCCGGCCGGTGCTCGATCCGCCACGGTGTGACCGTCGGGGTCGTCCAGAGCCGCGGTGCCCGCACCGTGCCCGAGCCGGCGAGCAGGGTCACCTCCAGCTGCCGGCTCGTGCCGGGCGCCAGGTCGACCTGAAAGACGCCCACCCCGCGGCGGCCGTCCGAGCCGGCCCGGAACGGAGACGGCAGGCCGTCCACCCACGCCCGCACCACCGAACCACCGGTCGGGCTGAAGACCGAAACAAAGGTCCGGATCGTGTACGGGTGGACGGTCCCGGCGGAGTTCAGAACGTACGGGCTCAGGCCGGTCCGCGGCGCCACCGACGAGAGCGTCAACCGCAGGTTCAGCAGCGCCCGGCCGGCAAGCTCGCACCCGCTGTCGCCGACCTGGACCGCCGGCCGCAGGTAGTAGCTCATCTTGCCGGCCCCGCCGTCGTTCAGGAACACGCCGACGGTCGGAGCGTCCGGGCGGTCCTGCGGCATCGCCCCCTCCAGCACGGTGCCGGCGAGCAGACGTTCCTCCTCGGGCCGGGCGCTCCAGGCCAGCAGGCGCCGCTCGCCGGCCGCCCGGGCCAGCTGGGCCAGCATGGGACGTACGGCGACCGGCCGCCCGGTCAGCGCGTTGAACGTCGCGCGGGCCACGGTGCGGAAGTAGGCGTCCTGCTGCGGGCGCGAGAGCCGGCCGGCGTACACGTGGGACAGCAGCACCGGCACCGCGTTGTCCATCCGCAGGTCCGGTCCCCCGGGCACCGCGACCGGGCCGGTCGCGCCGAGCAGATACGACAGGGCGACCGGGTCGGTGGCCAGGACGCCGTCGACCGTCCGCCCGGAATGCCGGCGGTACATCTCGCGGGCCAGCCGGGCCGCGGTGGGAAAGTCCGGCGTCTCGTTGATGTTGGCCGGGTACCGCGCGATCGCCGTCCCGTACAGGGCCTCCACGCCGGGGTCGAGCGGGAGCACCGGGGCGTCGCTGACCCCGAGGCCGCCGGTCGCGTTACCCGCGTCGACCACGCGGACCGCGCCGTGGTCGGCCGCGATCACCAGATAGGCACCCGGCATGCCGCCGGTCGCGCGGATCTCGGCCGGATTCTGGAACAGCACGAGGTAGGTCCGCGGCCCCGACGCGCCCAGCATCGGCGGGATCAGTTCGGCCGCCCGCAGCGCCGAGCCGATGAGCGCGACCGCCTGATCGAGCCGTGCGTTCAGCTCGGCGACCGGGGCGGCGAGCGGGCCGGCCAGGCGAC
>NZ_JBFBAD010000088.1:0-40619 GCF_040682075.1 Actinoplanes sp. NPDC051411
CCAACCACCATAAACGCCCAACCCTCCTCACAAAAACCCTGCACGGGATTCGGGGCGTGGGTCACCACTATCGAACTAGATGCTTTACCTCGCTCTTGGTCACCCTCGCCCCGAATCCCGTCCCACCGCAAGTAAAAGGACAGCGAAAAACTTAGGACGAAGCCGACTGCCCAGCCACCGGAGCAGCCGGAAGACCAGGAGCAGGATTATGCCCAGGAGCCTCACCCCGGGCAACAGCCCCCGGAGCGGTATCCCGGTCAATCCCAGCCGCAGCGTAAGCATCGTCCTCATCGAGCGTCTCGGACTCCAGCAACCGATGCGCCAACTGATTGAGCTGCGGCCGATGCCCGCGGAGCAATTCAATCGCCTCCGCATAACACGAGTCGACGATTTTACGAACCTCGGCGTCGATCAGTTCCTTGGTAGCCGGCGCCACCCCGTCGAGCCCGAGCGGCGACTCCTGCCCCGGCGGCGGCAGCACCGTGACCGGCCCGATCGCCTCGGACATGCCCCAGCGCCCGACCATCTGGCGGGCGATGTTGCTGACCTGGTCGAGGTCGCTCTCGGCGCCGGTGGTCATGTCGCCGAACACGACTTCTTCGGCCGCCCGCCCGCCGAGCGCCCCGATGATGCGGCCGCGCAGGTATTTGGCCGAGTAGCCGTAACGATCGGTGGACGGGGACTGGAACGTGACGCCGAGCGCCTGGCCGCGCGGGATGATCGAGATTTTGCGGACCGGGTCGGCGCCGGGGGTGAGCATGCCGAGCAGCGCGTGGCCGGATTCGTGGAACGCGGTGCGCTCCTTCTCTTCGGAGGTCAGCATGATGCCGCGGACCGTGCCCAGCATGATCTTTTCGAGGGCGTCGGTGAAGTCGGGCGTCTCGACCTGGGTGTGCCCGCGCCGGGCGGCCAGCAGGGCGGCCTCGTTGACCAGGTTTTTCAGGTCGGCGCCGACCATGCCGGGGGTGGCCGAGGCGAGGTCTTCGAGCCGCACGCCGGGCGCGACCGGGACGCCCCGGGTGTGCACCTCGAGGATCTTGCGCCGGCCGACCAGGTCGGGCGGGCTGACGGTGACGCGGCGGTCGAAGCGGCCGGGCCGCAGCAGCGCCGAGTCGAGGATCTCGGCCCGGTTGGTCGCGGCCAGCACGACCACGCCCTCGCTGCCGGTGAAGCCGTCCATCTCGGTGAGGATCTGGTTGAGCGTCTGCTCGCGCTCGTCGTTGCCGCCGAGGGACTGGGCGCCGCCGCGGGCCCGGCCGATTGCGTCGAGCTCGTCGATGAAGATGATCGACGGGGCGACCTTTTTCGCCTGGTCGAACAGGTCGCGGACGCGGGAGGCGCCGACGCCGACGATCATCTCGATGAACTCGGACGCCGAGATCGAGAAGAACGGCACCTGGGCCTCGCCGGCGACCGCGCGGGCCAGCAGCGTCTTGCCGGTGCCGGGCGGGCCGGACAGCAGCACGCCGTGCGGGATCTGCGCGCCGAGCTTGCGGTATTTTTCCGGCTCGCGCAGGAAGTCGACGATCTCGGTGACCTCCTGCTCGACCTCTTCGATGCCGGCCACGTCGGCGAACGTCGTGCGCGGGCCGGACTCGGGTTGGTAGAGCTTGGCCCGCGACCGGCCGAAGCCGCCGAGCCCACCGCCGCCGCCGAGGCCCGCCGCCATCCGCCGGCTGACCCAGACCAGCAGGCCGACGAGCAGGATCGTCGGGCCGAAGCCGACCAGCAGCTGCTGCCAGATGGGGGCGGGCGCGTCGGGCGGGTTGGCGTTGACCGGCACGTTGTTGGCCTGCAGCTCGGCGAAGAGCCGGTCGTCGGCGAACGACGGCCGCTGGGTCTTGAACCGGTCGACGTCTTCGGCCTTCTTCTCGCCGCTCGGCGTATAGGACGTCTTTTTGCGGAAGGTGCCCTCGATGGTGTCGCCGGTCGAGGTGATCTCGGAGACGTTGTCGGCCGTCACCTGGGTGGTGAAGAACGTGTAGGACACCGGGGTGCGGGCCGGCGGCGCCAGCAGGAACGACGAGATGATCCAGTTGACCGCGAGGAGCAGCACCAGCATCCACCCGAAGCGCATCCAGGCCGGCCGCGGCTTCTTCGGGCTGTCGGACCCGTGGCCGGGCGGCGCGCCCTCGACCCGCCAGGGTGGCGGGCCGGCGGGGCGGTCGCTCGACCGGCTGGAGTTGTTCGGCGGCGCATCGGCGGGCATGGAGGAAAGTTACTCCTCCCGTGTGACAAATCTGGTCCCGCGGGACGTGAAACGACGCACGCCCTCAGCGAACACTCAGGCGTCGAGGCCCAGGACAGCGTCCAGCCACTCGTTGCGGAAAACGCCGGCCGGGTCGAAGGAAGCGGCGAGGGCCGCAAAGTCGGTGAGGCGGGGAAACAGCGTACGCAAATCGGCCGGAGCGGTCGTGAAGACCTTGCCCCAATGGGGTCGGGCAGCGAGCGGAGCGAGCTGTTCCTGGACCGCCCCGACCACCGGGAGCACGGCGTCGGTGTCCGCGATCCAGGTGAAGTGCAGGGCCACGCTGTCGCGCTCGTAGTTGGGGCTCAGCCACAGGTCGTCGGCCGCGATCGACCGGATCTCGCAGACCTGCAGCACCGGTGCCACTTCGGCCCGGATCGTGGCGATCGCGTCGATCGCCGCCGGGGCGTCGGACCGGGCGACGTGGAATTCCGACTGCAGCTCCTCGCCGGCCGAGGGCGTGAACTCCATGCGGAAGTGCGGCAGCCGCGCGTGCCAGGGGCCGGGCACCCCGCCCTGCTCGGTGCTGTTGGCCGCCGGCATGCCGGGCACCGGGTGCCGCGGCCCGTCGGCCGGGTGCGCGCCGAACCAGTCGCCGCTCATCGGGTCGTCGGCCCGCCGCTTGAGCCAGGCCATGTTGGCGTCGAGCCCGGTCCAGTCGGTGAACAGGCTGACGCTGTAGCCGTCGGCCAGCATGTCGAGCAGCGAGTCGGCGATCGACGCCCGCGGAATGTCGTCGTAGACGTATTGCCGGATGTCGAAGGTGGGCTGCACGTCCAGCGTCAGCGCGGTGATCACGCCCAGCGCTCCGAGATGCACCACCGCACCCGAGAAGTCCGGCTTATCACGATTCAGCGTGACGAGCTCGCCGGTGCCCGTCACCAACTCGATCGATGACACCGCGGTCGCCAGGTTCGCGTTGAGCACGCCCGACCCGTGGGTCGCGGTGGCGATCGCGCCGGCCACCGAGATGTGCGGCAGCGAGGCCGTGTTGTGCAGGGCCAGCCCCTCAGCCTGCAGGAGGGGGGCCAGCTCGCCGTAGCGCACCCCGCCGTCGACGCGCACGCTGCGGCGGTTGGCGCTGATCTCGAAAACCCGCGGCAGGGAAGCCAGCGAGATCAGGCCTCCGGTGGTGTCGGCCATCCGGTTGAACGAGTGCCCACTCCCGAGCACCCGCAGAGGCCCACCGGAGGAGACCAGCCGCCGAACCTCGTCGACCGAGGTCGGCCGGTGCACGCTCTTCGCCCCGAACACGACATTTCCGGCCCAGTTGGTTATCCGCTCAGTCAACGCCGCTCCCAAGATCGTTCTATCCCGCCCGACTCAGCCTATGCTGAGCCCGTGCCAGGTTGAACCGTCCGGATGAGTGCCCCACACTCGTCGTTGGATCATTCTCTTCTCGGACGTGCCGGTCAGGTCTTCGACGGGAACGACACACATGGCGGACCAGCTCGCCTTCTGCGACGACTGGACTTTCGACGTGCCGGTCGACGTCGACGGTGAGTCCCGCGCGCTCCACGACCTCGAGCGGATTCTCGCCGTCCGCCCCCGATTGTTGCTGCTCGGCGACCCCGGATCAGGCAAAAGCACCGCGCTCCGCTGGCTGGCCCGGCGGTCGGCGACGATGCGACCGGCACTCGTCCCGCTCTCCCGCTGGCCGGTCGGTCAGAGCTTCGCCGAGTTCATCGCCCCGCAAGGGCCGCCGGAAGAACTGATGCTGCTGCTCGACGGCCTCAACGAGCTCGGACCCCACCCCGAGGCCCGCCTCAAGGAACTCGCCGAGTGGCTCTCCGAGGCCAGCCCGGCCCAGGTCGTGCTGACCTCCCGGCCGCCCGGCCCCGACCACTTCGACCTCGGCGGCGACCTGGCCCGGGCCACCCTGCGGGAACTGACGGCGAGCCAGGTCCGCGAGATCGCCGAACGCCGCCTCGGCGCCGAGCCGGCGGCCGAGTTCGTGGCCCAGCTCCCCCGGTGCCGCCCGGCCCACAACCCCTACCTGCTCACCGCCCTGCTCTACCTCTTCGAGCAGCACCCGGGCGAGCGCCTGCCGCTGAGCGCCGGCCGCCTGCTGGCCCGGCTCGCCGAGACGGTCTGGGAGCAGCAGCGCCACCACGAGCCGTCGATGCCGCCCTGGTCGCACGCCATCGACGCGCACGTCCGGCTGGCCCGCGCGATGGACCCGGACGAGATGGGCGACGACCTCACCCCGCCCCAGATCGTGTCGATCTTCGTCGGGGAGGCCCTGCCCGCCGCCTCGGTCGCGGCCGGCCTGCTCGTACACGACGGCGAATACGTCCGCTTCGAGCACGACCTGCTCCGCTCGTACTTCCTGGCCGAGGCGTTCGCCGGCGTCGGCGCCGACGGCTTCCTGACCTGGTGCCGCGCCCACACCGCGCACTGGCAGGTGACCGCGCTCTCGTGGAGCGGCCTGAGCGCCCAGGCCGACGACTTCCTAGCCAAGCTGCACTGGACCGACGCGGCCGAACTGATCGGGCGCGGCTACGTCGCCGGCCCGGCCGCGGTCCGCCGCCACGTCGAGCGGGCGATGAGCGACCTGTTCGCCGGCGAGTGGCGCACCTTCCAGCCGGTGCTGACCGGGCTCGCCCGCATCGGCGAGCAGGCGGTCCCCGCCCTGGTCTCGGGTCTCGCGTCGGCCAGCGACGAACAGGCCAAGGCCCGCATCGCGTTCGTGCTCGGCCGCATCGGCGGCCCCGGCGCGGTCGCCGCGCTGCGCCCGATGCTGCGCACCACCCCCGGCCTCCCCCGGGCCCACGCCTGGTCGGCGCTGACCGGCATCGACGACGAAGAGGCCTACCGGACCCTCGCCGAGTGGACATCCGACGCCGAACCGGGCCTGCGGGCGGCCGCGGCGACCGCGCTCGGTCACGTCGACCGCCCGGCCCGCGAGGCCGACCTGGTGCATCTGGCCGACGACGACGATCCCCGGGTCCGCGCGGCCGCGATCATCTCGCTGGGCGAGATCGGGGCGCGGCGCTCGGCCGGGGTGGTGGCCCGGCACGCGACCGACGACGATCCCCGGGTGCGGGCCGCGGTGATGACGGCGTTCGCCGCCTTCGGCGACACGGCCGGCCGGGCCCAGATCGACGCGGCGCTGGCCGATCCCGAGGGGGCGGTGCGCCGGGCGGCGGTCCGGGCGGCGGCCGGGCTGGGTGCCGACGCGCCGGCCCGGCTGGTGGCCGCTCTGGGTGACGCGGCTGAAGACGTACGGGAGGAGGCCGCGTCCGCCGCCGCCCTGGCCGTCGGAGACTCCGGTGGTGAGGAGATGGTCGACGCCCTGGCCGACGCGCTCGCCGAAGGGCCGGACAGCGTGCGCAAGGCCGCCGCGGCGACGCTCGCCGGGCTCGGGCCGTCCGGTCGCGCGGCCCTGCGGGCGGCCCTCGGCGGCGACGAACCCGACCTGTGGCTGCCCGCCGCCGAGCAGCTGGTCGAGAGCGGCTGGTCGCCCCGCGACGGCGACGAGCGGGTCCGGTTCGCCGTCGCCGTACGCGCGTGGGGTCAGTGCCTGCGGCTCGGGGTCGAGGCGGTGCCCGAGCTACGCCGTACGCTCGCGGCGGCCGACCCCGATCGGCGCCGCGGCATCGCCCGTTGCCTGCGTGGCCTGGGTTTCCGCCCGGGCGGAACCGACCCCGACCTGTTCCGTTACTACGCCGGGCTGGTCGACTGGAACCGGCAGCGGCGGGCCGACGCGGTCGACCTGGTCGGGTTCGCCGCCTGGACCGTCGCGCCCCGGGTCGACGGCCATCCGCTGCGCGAGGCGGCCCGGCTGCTGTCCGGCGAGGCCGAGGCCGGCATCGACGAGGGCCTGATGCGCGCCACGCTGGAGTTCGGCGAATCCGACGAGCGCCTGCTCGCCACCGTGGTCGCGGGCTGGACCGGTTCGGGCCGCGAGGAACTGGCGGCCGCCCTGCGCTCGCCCGGCTCGCCCCTGCTGACGCTGCTCACCGTGCAGGCTCTGGGCGAGCAGCCGGCCGCCGGCCCGGAAGCCCTGGCCGACCTGCTCCTGCGGGCGGCCGACGCCGCGTCCGCCACCGAGTCGCCCACCTGGGCCGAGGCCGTCCTGGTCGCGATGGTCCAGGCGGTCGGCCGGCACACCGAGGTCACCGAGATCCTCGACGAGGTCCCGGCGGCCGCGCTGGGCGGCGACGAACGGCTCGACCTGCTCGACAGCCTGTGGGGTGCGTTCGGCGACGATGTGGCCGGCCGCCTCCGCGAGCTGACGGTCGGCGAGTTCCTGCGGGTGCTGGCCGACGTCGACCGCGACAACCTGCCCGCCGTCTCCACGCTCAACTTCCCGCTCGTTCTCTGGGAGCTGCACCGCCGCGTCGCGGTGCTCACCACGGTGATGTTCCTGGTCGGCATGGAACGCGAGGTCGTACAGCGGGTCCTGCACGTGATGTGGGAACTCAGCCCGGCCGCCGTGCACCGCGTCCTCGACGCGACCGGCGCCTGGGCGTCGGCCGAGTTCGTCGCCGAGGTGAAGCTGCTCGCCGACGAACTCGACTGAGCTGTTACCTCTCCGCGTGCTCGCGCGTCACACCGTCGACGCAACCCACGAGGAAGGCTCGCTCATGATCGGCTCGTCACCCCTGGCCGTGGAATTCGACCGGCAGCGCCCGAGGCTGACCGCGCTCGCCCACCGCGTCCTCGGCTCCCGCCCGGACGCCGAGGACGCCGTCCAGGAGGCCTGGCTGCGCCTGACCCGCCACGACCCGGCCTCCATCGACAACCTGCCGGCCTGGCTGACCACGGTCGTCGGCCGCATCTGCCTGGACATGCTCCGGGCCCGCCGGCCGTCGGCCGACCGGCCGGAACTCATCGTCACCCAGACCCCCGAGGACGACACGGTCCTGGCCGACTCGGTCGGCCTGGCCCTGCTGGTGGTGCTCGACACCCTGAAACCGGCCGAACGCCTCGCCTTCGTCCTGCACGACACGTTCGGCGTCCCGTTCGACGAGATCGCCGGCCTGCTCGGCAAGTCGGCCGACGCCACCAAGATGCTGGCCAGCCGAGCCCGCCACAAGGTGCGGGGCACCCCACCCCCACCGGTCGAACGCCGCCGCCAGCGCGCGATCGTCGACGCCTTCATGGCGGCCGCCCGGGACGGCGATTTCGAGGCCCTGCTTCAGGTCCTTGACCCGGACGTCATTCTCCGCTCCCACAACGCCCGCGGCCTGACGCTCCACCACGGCGCGGCCGACGTGGCCGACCGCATCCGGCGCGGCGCACGGTCCACACTGGATGCCCGCCCGGTCGTGGTGAACGGCGAGCCCGGCCTCATGGCGTGGTCGCACACCGGCAAACTCCTCGGCGTCCTCGCCTTCACGGTCACCGGCGACCACATCACCGAAATCCTCAGCGTCTCCGACCCGGCCCGCCTGGCGGCGCTGTCATGAACGCCGCCCTCTGGACCGTCGCCGCCCTGCTGGCCGCCGCTTTCCTGGTCGCCGGCCTCAACAAGCTGCTGATCCCCCGGGAGAAACTCGCCAAGGCCCCGGGCGGCGGCTGGGCCCTGGACTTCACCCCCCGATTCATCAAACTCCTCGGCACCCTGGAAATCCTCGGTGCCGCCGGCCTGACCCTCCCGGCGCTGCTGCACATCGCCCCGGTGCTGGTGCCGATCGCCGCCACGTGCCTGGCCGCCCTGATGACCGGCGCCACCGTGGTGGTGCTCCGCCGCCGCGAATACGTCCACGTCCTGGTCGACCTGACCTACCTGGCGCTGACCATGTTCCTGGCCATATCCCGCTTCGGCCTCGGCCCCACGCTCCAATGAGCAATGCACAACGAGCCAGAAGTTCCAGATCGAGTTGAGGCGGTAGTGGTCGCGCACCCGCGCACCGCTTGAAAAACCGTGAATCACGTAGGCCCGCGCCCAATGGCGCAAAAGCGACGACCGCCAGGCAATCACTGAGCCTTGAACGGGTCTCTCGTCGTCCCGGCGGCTGCGCTGCGCCGCCACTCGTCCGTCTACCAGAGACTCCCCGACTCCACGCGAGTGCCCGCATGGCCGACGGACAAGTATTTCCGGCCGGCTCGGCCGGGCTCTCGCTGGAGCGGCTCCGTGGGCTGATCCGCGAGGCGGCCGGCGGCCGGAGCCCGATCCTGGGCGAGATCGCACGAGCCGAAGAGCCGCGCATGCCGATCCGGCGGTGCGGCCCGCGCTGCGAACGCCGCGCTATGGGCCTCCTCGTCCACGACCTCGGCCGCCGGCGGCCGGCCCTCTATCGGCTCAGGTGTTCGTGGAGGATCTGCCAGCGGCCGTCGCGCCTCGTCAGGACGTTGGTGCCACGGCCCTCGCCGGAGGCCGGCTTCCCGTCGACGAGGCCCGTCCAGTGGAAGCGGTAGCGGCAGACCGCCGACTCCTCCCCGACCGTGACCCAGTCCAGGTCGTGGATCTCGTAGACCTCGTCCCGGATGGCGGCGAACGTGCGGGAAACCGCCTCCTCGATGGCCGCCCGGCCGCGATAGGACCCGTCGGTGAACCAGTACACCGCGTCCGGCGCGATCAGCGGTGCCAGCACGGTGAAGTCATGCTGGTTGGTGGCCCGCTCGTAGCGGCGCATGAACTGCGCCGGTGTGTCGGCCGTCACGGTCACCGCCGCGACGAAGGGGACGCGTCCATCCGCTGGATCTTGACTGTCGGCAACGTGGCGTTCTCCAGGGTCGTGGTGACTGTTCGGGTGGGACCCCACTAGGGTGACCGGCGTGCTGGAGATCGTGGTCGAGGCCCTGCTGGATTGTCTGATGTTCCTGGAGCTCAGCGACGACGAGGCGGTGAACCCGGACGACGCCGTCCGCATGATGGAGTGGGTGGCGCACCTGCTCGGCGACCTGTCTCCGGCCGACCGGCTGCGCCTGGCCGAGATGGCCGAGGCGCGGGCGGCCCGGGAGGAAGACCCGGACCGCCGCGAGTTCCTGCTCGACTTCCCCGAGGCGTTCGCCCTGGTCGAGGTCGATTGAAAATTACCGCAGCAGCGCAATCACCTTGGCGAACGCCGCCATGTGGGGCTCGAGCACGCTGATGTACGACAGGCCGTACTGCTCGCGGTAGCGCAGCAGCCGCTCGGCGATCTGGGCCGGTGAGCCGGCGAGGACGCCGGGCAGTTCGGCCAGTTGGGCGTTCGACATGCCGGTCGCCTTGCTGATCACCGAGAGGTCGATCTCGTCGGGGGTGTCGCCGACCCCGGCCACGAACAGGTTCAGTTCGATGTCGCGGCCGCCCGCCGCCTCGCGGACCACGCCGACCCGGGCCGCCAGGGCCTCCTCCGGGGTGCCGGGGCCGAACCCGACGTTGATCGGGAAGCTGATGATGTCGGCGGAGGCGGCGGCCATGGCCAGGATCCGGTCGCCGACACCGGCCACCATGATCGGCGGGTTGGGCTTGTCGTCCTCGGCGTCCAGCAGGGCGCGGGTCTCGGTCAGCACCGACGTCAGCTTGCGCAGGCGGCTGCCCGGCGTTCCGAACGGTACGCCGGCCGCCTCGAACTCGGCCTCGACGTAGCCGGCGCCCAGCCCGAGTTCGAGCCGGCCGCCGGTGAGCCGCCAGGTGTCGGCGGCCTCGCGGGCCAGGTAGGCCGACGTCAGTACGCCGGCGTTGAGGACGTACGGGCCGACGGTCAGGTTGCTCACCGCCGCCGCGGCGATCAGGGCCGGGAACGGCGCGGCGAGGCCGAGGTGGTCGGGAACCTGGAGTACGTCGTAGCCGAGGTCCTCGGCCTCGCGGACGCGCGACTGCCACGAGGTGAGCGAGCCGACCTTGAGGAGACTGACACCGAAACGGAAAGAACGATTGGTCACGGGGGAAACAACGGCGCCGGGGCCGCGGAGTTCATCGCAATCGGGCCGTCACCGCGTGTAGGGCGTAGAGGAGGAAGCCCACGAGCAGGGGAACTAGCGCCGGGTGCACGAACAGCGCCAGGGTCAGTGCGACCAACACCACACCGACCGCCGCGAGCAGCAGCGGCGGCCGCGACAGGGCGAGGGCGTACGCGTCCCGTGGGTGGCCGCCGAGAACCGCGACCAGGGCGGCCCAGCCGAGGGCCAGCACCGCCACGGCCAGGACGGCGGTCAGCACCACCGGGCCGCCTGGCACGACGCCCCGGCGCAGACCGAGGACATCGAGCCAGATGAAGAAGAGACCGCCCAGAAATGCCGGACCGGCCCAGAGTCCGCGCACGAGGCGGCCCCGGAAGGCCACGCTCAGCGAGGAGAGGCGCGGCCACGTCTCGTACTCCTGGAAGTGCCGCACCGCGACCGAAGCGGTGCCCACCGCGGCGCCCGCGGTCAGGAGCGGAAGCGAAGCGACCGTGACCACGAAGCCGAGGATCGCCAGATCGGCGGCCGCCCGCACCGAATCACGCCAGTCTCTGGTCACGACGGGATCACCCCTTCAGGCCGCTCGTGTTGATGCCTTCGACCAGCAGGCGCTGGAAGGCGATGAAGAACAGGAACACCGGGATCAGCGACACCAGCGACATCGCGAACATCGGCCCGACCGACGCCTCGCTGGTCGAGTCGATGAACAGGGTCAGCGCGACCGGCGCGGTGTAGTCCTTCAGGTCGGACAGGTAGACCAGCTGGCGGAAGAAGTCGTTCCAGGTCCAGATGGCCGAGAAGATGGCGGTGGTGACCAGCGCCGGCCGGCTGAGCGGCAGGATCACGTGCCGGAAGACGCGGTAGGGCGAGGCGCCGTCGATGACCGCCGCCTCGTCGAGTTCGCGCGGGATGCCGCGCATGAACTGGACCATCAGAAAGACGAAGAACGCCTCGGTGGCCAGGAAATGCGGTATCAGCAACGGGAGGTAGGGCCAGGAGCCGCCGACCCAGCCCAGGGTCCGGAACAGGATGTACTGCGGAATGATCAGCACGTGCGCGGGGAGCAGCAGGGTCCCGATCATGATCGCGAACCACATGCCGCGCAGACGGAACTTCAACCGCCCCAAGGCGTACGCGGCGAGCAGGCACGAGAGCACGTTGCCGACCACGGTCAGGATCGCCACCATCGCGCTGTTGAGGAAGAACCGTCCGAAGTCGACGTCGAATTTGGTCCAGCCGAGCGTGAAGTTGCCGGGCGTCCAGTGGTCCGGGATCAGGCCGATGTTGCTGACGATCTCCTGCGGCGACTTGAACGACGTGCCGACCATCCAGACCAGCGGATAGAGCACCACCGCGAGGATCAGGATCAGCACGAGCAGACGCAGCCTCGAGCGCATCATTTCGCCTCGCTGTCGGAGTAGTGGACCCAGAAGCGCCCGGTGCTGAACAGCACGACCGTGACGAGGCCGACCACGACCAGGAAGACCCAGGCCATCGCCGACGCGTAACCCATGTCCAGCTCGGTGAAGCCCTTGATGTACAGGTCCAGGGTGTACATCAGCGTCGAGTCGACCGGGCCGCCGGTGCCGCCGGAGACGACGAACGCCGACGTGAAGCCCTGGAAGCCGTGGATCGTCTCGAGCACCAGGTTGAAGAAGATGACCGGCGAGAGCATGGGCAGCGTGATGTTGCGGAACTTGCGCCACGCGCCGGCCCCGTCGACCGAGGCCGCCTCGTAGAGCTCGGTCGGCACCTGCTTGAGGCCGGCCAGGAAGATCACCATCGGGGCGCCGAACTGCCAGATCGCCAGCAGCATCAGGGTTTCCAGGGCGAAGGTCGGGTCGTTGACCCATGGCTGCCCGTGGATGCCGAACAGCGAGAGGAGCGAGTTGAACGCGCCCTCCCGGTTGAACATGCTGCGCCACACGATCGCCAGCGCCACGCTGCCGCCCAGCAGCGACGGCAGATAGAACAGACCCCGGAACCACGCGATGCCGCGGAAGGTGCGGTTGAGCAGGAGCGCCACCGCCAGGGCGGCGGCGAGCTTCAGCGGTACGGCGATGACCGCGAACTCCACCGTGACCCGCACCGCGTGCCAGTAGGACGGGTCGGTGGTGAACATCCGCCGGTAGTTGTCGAACCCGATCCAGTTGGCGTCGGACAGCGAGCCGAGCGGGCTGTAGTCGGTGAAGCTCAGGTAGAGCGAGATGAGCATCGGGATCGCCGTGATGCCGAGCAGGCCGAGCAGCCACGGCGTGAGGAAGATGTAGCTGGCCGCGTCCTGTCGCCGCCGGCGGGCCCCACGGCCCCGCCGCTGAGCGGCGGGAACCGGGGGCGCGGGCGTCGTCGCCGTGAGCACAGGCACCCTCAGCTCTGCCCGATCGCGGCCTTGGCGGCGATCACGAACGCCGTGGCGCCCTGAGCGGGCGTCTGACGGCCGAACGTGACCTCCTCGGCGATGCGGACCAGCTCCGTCTTGACCTTGCTGTGGCCCTTCGGCGGGACGGTCGGCGAGTTGGGGCCGAACTTGGTGCCGAGGTCGGTCTGCACGGCGATGGTCTGCTTCATGTTGGGGTCGGTCGTGGTGTCGGCGACCAGCTTGCGGACGTCCAGGTTGGACGGCAGGCCGCGGTCGGTGCCCAGGATCTTGCCCGCGTCGGGGTCGTTGGCCAGGAAGTTGAGTACGTCGGCGGCGGCGTCCTTGTTCTTCGAGCCGCGGAAGATGGAGAAGTACATCGAGGCCCGCGCCCACTGCGCGCTCGGGTCACCCGGGTACGCCATGACGCCGAGCTCGTCCTTCGTGTTCTTCTTCAGCTCGGGCATCTGGTTGACCCAGACCCACGAGGTGTCGGCCTTGCCGGTGACGACCAGCTGCTTGCTGATGTCGGTGGCGTTGCCCTCGTGAATGACGTCCGGGGTCGGGCACGCGCCCTTGGCGCGGGCGCCCTTCCAGAGCGAGAACCAGGCGTTGATGTGCGACTCGTCGAAGCCGAGCTGGTTGTTCTTGTAGAGGTCGGCGCCGTTCTGGCGCAGGTAGACCCAGAGCGCCTGGTAGATCGCGCTCGGGTCCATGGTGCCCGGGATCTTGGCGGTCTTGGAGACGCCGACCGCCCAGGTGATGAAGTCGTCCCAGCTCATGCCGGTCTTGGGCGGCTGCAGCTTGTATTTGTCGAGCAGCGACTGGTCCCAGACCAGGCCCTGGGTGTTCTCGCCGAACGCCATCCCGGCCAGCTTGTTGTCGACCAGGCCGTACTTCCAGAGGCTCTCCGGGAACTTGGAGAAGTCGATCTTGTTGCTCTCCTTGTAGGGCGTGAGGTCGAGCGTGATGCCCCGCGAGGAGTACTCGGCGATGTAGTTGTCGTCGATCTGGAAGATGTCGGGCGCGTTGCCGCCGGCGACCAGGGTGGCCAGCTTGTCGAAGTAGCCCTGGTTGGCCTGCCACGTCTTCTTGAACGTCACGTTCGGGTGCTTCTTGGTGTAAAGCGCGAGCGCCTGGTCGGTCAGGTCGGCGCGCGCCTGGGCACCCCACCAGAAGAACGACAACTCGGTCGTCTTGGACGACGAGCCGCCGGACGAGTCGTCGTCCCCGCAGGCCGCGGTCGCGGCCAGGAACGGCACGGCCGCCATGGCTCCGAGCAGATGACGACGGGTGGGACGGAAACCGGGGGTACGTTGGTCGGGCGCGTTCGCACCCGTACCGGCGTGGGAAGACATGGATCGGACTCCTTTTTAGGAGGCGACACCACCGGTGGCCGGAGCGAGCGCGTCGCCCGGGTCCGCAGGGCTGTGCGGATCCGGGCCCGGCCCGGTCGAGTCGCGGATGACCAGTTCGGTCTGCAGATGAACGTGAGCGGTGGTGCGGCGGTCGTCGCCGTGCGCGAGCAGCATGTCGACGGCCGCCCGACCGGCGGCGGCGGTGGGAGTCGCCACCGTGGTCAGCTTGGGACGGGTGAGACGGCTGAGCATGATGTCGTCGATGCCGACGACGCTGACGTCCTGCGGCACCCGGGCGCCGGCCGCCAGCAGGCCCTCGATCAGGCCGATGGCCATCAGGTCGTTGTAGGCCAGCACGGCGGTGGCCCCGGCCCGCAGCACGTCCTCGGCCAGGGCCAGCCCGCCGTTCTCGGTCGGCGAGTTGGGGCCGATGATGGTCAGCTCGGCCCGGCCGGACCGCGCCGACGCGGTGGCCGAGCGCCGGATCTCGCGGCTGGTCCACGACCCGCGCGGGCCGCTGATCAGGGCGATCCGCCGGTGGCCGAGGCCGGTGAGGTGCTCGATCGCCAGGCCGGCGCCCTGGGCCACGTCCATCACCACGGCCGGCAGGCCGGGGATCTGGCGGTTGACCACGACCAGCGGCACCTCGCGGCTGAGCTGCTCGATCAGGGTGTTGCTCATGCGCGGGCTGCACAGCAGCACGCCGTCGACCTGCTTGGCCAGGGCCCGCACGACCTCTTCCTCGACGAACGGGTCCTCGTTCGTGTCGGCCACGAAGATGTGGTGGTCGCGCTTGCGGGCGTGACTCTCGGCGGCCTTGATGAGCGGGGGGAAGAACGGGTTGGCGATGTCGGCCACGATCAGGCCGATGTTGTACGTCCGGCCGGTGATCAGCGCGCGGGCCGCCCGGTTGGGCCGGTAGCCCAGCTGCTCGGCGCAGGCCAGCACGCGGCTGCGGGTGTTGGGGTTGACCAGGTGGGGCGCCGAGAACGTGCGCGACACCGTGGAGATGTGCACGCCGGACGCCCGAGCGACGTCGCGAATGGTGACGGACACGCTCCGGCCTCCTCGGTCTGCGTTCGGATTCGGTGTGGTGGCGGTCACGCGGTGTTCCCCATTAATGCAAGCGGTTGCATCGATGTCAACGGCGATTCGTTGCAAACAGGTGACAGGTAAACGCTTACCCGATGCGTCAAACTGGACGAACTTGGATAATCAGGGCCGCCTGATTGACCCCTCATCATCGAGACCCCTAACTTCACTGCAAACCTTTGTAGTTACGATCCGGATACAGCTACCGGGCGGAGGACCCATTGTCCGCAGACAGACGACGACGGCTCGCCGTGGTCGGCACCGGGGACCGGGCCGAGATGTGGGTGCGCGCGATCGGCGACCATGCCGACCGGGTCGAGCTGGTCGCGCTGGCCGACACCAACCAGGCCCGGATGGACGCCCACAACCGGTGGCTGCCCTCGCCGGTCCCCACCTACCCCGCGTCCGAGCTCGCCCGGATGCTCGCCGACCAACGCGTCGATCAACTGCTGGTGATCAGCGTCGACCGCACCCACGCCGGGCACATCGTGACCGCGCTCGAGGCCGGCGTCGACGTCATCACCGAGAAGCCGATGACCGTCGACGCCGAGTCGGCCCGGCTCATCCTCGACGCGGTCGAGCGCACCGGGCGCGACGTTCAAGTTGCCTTCAACTACCGGTTCAACCCGGTCCACGAGGTGGTCCGCACGCTGCTGGCCGGCGGCGCGGTCGGCGAGATCGGCTCGGTGCACTTCGAGTGGCTGCTCGACGTGCGGCACGGCGCCGACTACTTCCGCCGCTGGCACCGCGACAAGGCCAACTCGGGCGGCCTGCTCGTGCACAAGTCCGGCCACCACTTCGACCTGGTCAACTGGTGGCTCGGCGCCGCACCGGCCGAGGTCTACGCCCAGGGCCGCCTCTTCATGTACGGGCCCGAGGGCAAGCGCCACGGCTACGCCCGCGACTACGAGCGGGCCCACGGCGCGGCGGAGGCGAAGGACGACCCGTTCGCGATCGACCTGGCGGCCAGCCCCCGGCTCAAGGAGCTCTATCTCGACGCGGAGGCCGAGGACGGCTACTTCCGCGACCAGAACGTCTTCGCCCCCGGCGTGACGATCGAGGACGACATGGCGGTGCTGGTCCGCTACGACACCGGCGCCACGATGACCTACCACCTCACGGCGTACGCGCCCTGGGAGGGCTACCGGCTGATGGTCAACGGCAGCCAGGGCCGGCTCGAGCTGGAGGTGGTGGAGAGCGACCACGTCAGCCCGGAGGCGACCGGCGAGATCAAGCGCGGCGACGACGTGCCGCCGGAGCAGGGCGGGGTCACGCTGACGCTGCGGCCCTACTGGAAGCCCCCGCAGGCGATCGAACTGCAACCGCACGACCGTGGCGGGCACGGCGGCGCCGACAGCCGGATGACCGGGGTGCTGCTCGGCGGCCGGGCCGACCCGCTGGCCCGCTCGGCGACCGCCCGCGACGGCGCGTTCGCCCTGCTGACCGGCCTCGCCGCGAACCGCTCCCTGGAGACTCACGCGCCGGTCCGCGTCGCGGATCTGCTGAATCTATCCGAGAGGTAACCGTGACCGACCCCGTATTCGCCGTCGACCCGCGGCAGGCGCAGATCGCCCGCGAACTCCACGAGGTCGTGCGCGACCTGCCGCTGCTCTGCCCGCACGGCCACGTCGACCCGCGCCTGCTGGCCGACGACGAGCCGTTCGGCGATCCGGCCCGGCTGCTCATCGTGCCCGATCACTACGTGACGCGGATGCTGCTGAGCCAGGGGATCCCGCCGGACCGGCTGGGCGTGCCGCGGTGCGACGGCGGTGAGGCCGAGACCGACGGCCGCACGATCTGGCGGCTCCTGGCCGAGAACTGGCACCTGTTCCGGGGCACCCCGTCGCGGCTCTGGCTGGAGCAGACCTTCCGGACCGTCTTCGGCATCGAGACGCGGCTCTCCGCCGGGACGGCCGACGAGATGTACGACGCGATCGCCGCGAAGATCGCCGAGCCGGAGTTCCGGCCGCGGGCACTGTTCGAGAAGTTCCGCATCGAGGTGCTGGCCACCACCGAGTCGCCGACCGACGACCTGGCCGAGCACGCCAAGCTGGCGGCCGACGGCTGGGGCGGCCCGGGCGGGCGGGTCATCACCACGTTCCGGCCCGACCTGGTCGTCGACTTCGAGCGCGAGGGCTGGGCCGAGGCGGTGGCCCGGCTGGGCGAACTGGCCGGGGAGGACACGGGCACGTTCGCCGGCTACCTCGCCGCCCTGCGGTCGCGGCGCGAGGCCTTCATCGTCGCCGGGGCCACCTCGTCCGACCACGGGCACCCGACCGCGCGTACCGAAAACCTCTCGGCCGACGAGGCCGGCGCCCTCTATGACCGCGCCCGGCGCGGGATGGCGTCGCCCAGCGACGCCGAGACCTTCCGGGGGCACATGCTGCTCGAGTTCGCCCGGATGTCGATCGACGACGGCCTGGTCATGCAGCTGCACCCGGGCGCGGTGCGCGACCACAACAAGCGGCTCTTCGCCGCGCACGGTCGCGACGTCGGCGGCGACATCCCGCAGGCCACCGACTACGTGCACGCCTTGCGGCCGCTGCTCGACGCGTACGGGATGGATCCGCGCCTGCGCGTGGTGGTGTACACACTGGACGAATACACGTTCAGCCGCGAGCTGGCCCCGCTGGCCGGCGGCTATCCGGCGTTGTTCCTGGGCGCGCCGTGGTGGTTCCTCGACTCGCCGGACGGGCTGCGCCGCTACCGGGACGCGGTCACCGAGACGGCCGGCTTCTACAACACGGCCGGCTTCGTCGACGACACCCGGGCGTTCTGCTCGATCCCGGTGCGGCACGACATCGCCCGCCGGTCCGACGCCGCCTACCTCGCCTCGCTGGTCACCCAGAACCGGCTCCCGCTCGACGAGGCGGCCGAGACGATGGCCGACCTCGCCTACCACCTGCCCAAGCGGATCTTCCGCCTCGACACCGCCGGAGCAACCGCATGACCGTCACCATCACCGGGGTGGATGTGCACGACGTCCGCTTCCCCACCGCGGCCGCCGGCGACGGGTCCGACGCGATCAATCGCGGCGACTACTCGGCGACCTATGTGGAGCTTCAGACCGACGGCCCCCTCAAGGGCGCCGGTTTCACCTTCACCAACGGGCGCGGCAACGAACTGACCTGTGCCGCGGTGCGTGCGCTCGCGCATCACGTCGAGGGCCGTACGCTCGAGGAGCTGGCGGCCGACCGCCTGGCCTTCCACCGGTCGCTGATCGCCGACGTGCAGCTGCGCTGGCTCGGCCCGGAGAAGGGCGTGCTGCACATGGCGACCGGCGCCCTGGTCAACGCGGTCTGGGACCTGTGGGCCAAGCAGGCGGGAAAGCCGCTGTGGCGCTTCCTCGCCGAGATGCCGACGTCCGCGCTCGTCGCGGCCGTCGACTTCCAGCACATCAGCGACGCGATCACCCCGGCCGAGGCGGCGTCCATTCTCGACAAGGGCCAGGTCGGCCTCGCGGACCGCCTCGCCGAGCTGGAGAGCGACGGCTTCCCGTCCTACACGACCAGCGTCGGCTGGCTCGGCTACCCGGACGACAAGGTGCGGGCGCTGACCCGGCAGGCCTACGCCGAGGGCTGGCGGGCGATGAAGATGAAGGTCGGCGGCGACATCGAGGACGACGTGCGGCGGGCCGGCATCATCCGCTCCGAGATCGGGCCGGACGCGCTGCTCATGATGGACGCCAACCAGGTGTGGGGCGTGGACGAGGCGATCGGCAACATGGCCCGCCTGCGGGCGGCCGACCCCTACTGGATCGAGGAACCCACCCACCCCGACGACATTCTGGGGCACGCGCGCATTCAGCGCGCGGTTGCTCCCGTACGCGTCGCGACCGGCGAGGTGGCCGCCAACCGGGTCATCTTCAAGCAGCTGCTGCAGGCCGACGCGATCCGGGTCGTGCAGGTCGACGCGTGCCGGGTCGCCGGGGTCGGCGAGGTGCTGGCCGAACTGTTGCTGGCGGCCAGGTTCGGGGTGCCGGTGTGCCCGCACGCCGGCGGGGTCGGGCTGTGCGAACTGGTGCAGCACATCGCCGTCTTCGACTACCTGCGCGTGGGGACGTCGCTGGACGGCCGGATGGTCGAGTACGTCGACCATCTGCACGAGCACTTCGAGGATCCGGTGCGGACGCGGGGCGGGCGCTATCTGCTGCCGTCCGCGCCCGGATACTCCAGCGACATCAAGCCGTCCTCGGTCGCCGAGTTCTCCTTCCCGGACGGGCCGGCGTGGCGATGAGGCTGTCGCGGGCGTCGCTGGGAAGCCTGCCCGCCGAATCGCGGCCACGGGTCTCGCCCGGGTCCTTCGGGCCCGGAATCGTGCACCTCGGCGTGGGCGCGTTCCACCGGGCTCATCAGGCGGTCTACACCGAGGACGCGATGGCGGCCGGCGGAGGCGACTGGGGCATCGTCGAGGTCGCGCCGCGGTCGGCGTCGATCGTCGACGCGCTGACCGAGCAGGACCTGCTCTACAGCGTGACCACGCTCGGCCCCTCCTCGACGTCGACGCGGGTCGTCGGCTCGGTCGCCGGGGCTCTTCGAGCGTCCGCCTCACCCTCAA
This sequence comes from Actinoplanes sp. NPDC051411, assembly GCF_040682075.1. Classification (NCBI taxonomy): domain Bacteria; kingdom Bacillati; phylum Actinomycetota; class Actinomycetes; order Micromonosporales; family Micromonosporaceae; genus Actinoplanes; species Actinoplanes sp. NPDC051411. The sequence goes on from NZ_JBFBAD010000088.1 coordinate 19,448, forward strand.
CCGTGGTCGAGCTTCTGGCCGACCCGCGGATCCGGGTGGTCACGCTGACCGTGACCGAGAAGGGCTATCGGCTCGATCCGGCCACCGGCGAGGTTCTCTGGGACGACGAACTGCGCGCCGACCTCGGGACGGATCGCCCGCCACGTACGATCCCGGGCCTGCTCATCCGCGGCCTGCGGGCGCGGCAGAAGGCCGACGCCGGCCCGATCGCGCTGGTCAGCTGCGACAACCTGCCGGCCAACGGACACCGGCTGAGCGGTCTGGTCACCCAGACCGCGGGGTCACTGCTCGATTGGGTACGCGCGAGCGTGACGTTCCCGGGCACGATGGTCGACCGGATCGTCCCCGCGGCCACCCCCGATCTGCTCTCCACCGCCGAATCGGCGCTCGGGGCCTCGGATCGGGCGGCCGTGTGCGGGGAGCCCTATTCGCAGTGGGTCATCGAGGATTCCTTCCCCGGTGGGCGGCCGCCGTGGGAGCTCGCGGGCGCGGTGATGACCGGCGACGCGCGACCGTGGGAACGGCTGAAGTTGCGGGCCCTCAACGGGGTGCACTCGGCGATCGCCTATCTCGGTGCGGTGGCCGGGTGCTCGACGATCGCGGCCGCGCTCGAGCTTCCCGGGATGGATGCCGTGATGCGCGCGTTCATCGCCTCGGATGTCGCGCCGACCCTGGACCCGCCGCCCGGCGTCACCGTCGTCTCCTACGGCGAATCGGTCCTCACGCGCTTCGCCAACCCGGCGATGGGGCACCGCACGCTGCAGGTGGCGATGGACGGCAGCCAGAAACTGCCGCAACGGGTCCTGCATACGCTTCTGGACCGGCGCGCGGCGGGCGGAACTCCCCGGTGGGGTGCCCTGGTGGTCGCGGCGTGGATGCGGTTCGTGCAGGGCGTGGCCGACGACGGTCGCGCGCTGCCGCTCGACGATCCGCTGGCTTCCGACATCCGCGCCCGGCTCGCCGCCTCGTCGTCGACGCCGGAGGGTGTGGTCGACGCGCTCCTCGGCTTGACCACCGTCTTCGATCGCGCCCTGGCCGACGACAGTGTGGTGCGCTCGTTGCTGGTGGAGTGGTTGACCGCGCTCACGAAGCACGGCGTGGCCGCGACGCTGTCGTCCGGGCCGGGAGAAGGAGATGGTGCATGACGGATGAGGTGCGGGTCGCGCTGATCGGGGCCAACGGGCACGGCCGCTGGCATCGGCGGCGGATCGCCGAGCTGGCCGCCACCGGCCGGGTGCGGCTGGTCGGGCTGGCCGATCCCCAGCCGATCGACCCCGACCCCCCGGTCGGCGAGGGCGTCGCGCTCCTCACCGACCACCGGGAACTGCTCGCCACCACCGCCCCCGAGGTCGTGGTGGTCTGCACTCCCCCGCACACGCACCTGCCGATCGCGCTGGACGTGCTCGACGCCGGGTGCGACCTGCTGCTGGAGAAACCGCCGGTCGCCTCGCTGGCCGCCCACCGCACGCTGGCCGCCCAGCTGAACGCGACCGGCCGGTCGTGCCAGGTCGGCTTTCAGGCCCTGGCCTCGCGGGCGTGGGCCCGTTTCCGCGCCGCGGTGGCGAGTGGGCCGGCGTCGTCGGTGTCGGCGATGGCGTCGTGGCAGCGCGACGACGCCTACTACACCCGGGCGCCGTGGGCCGGCCGCCGCAACGTCGGCGGGCGGCCGGTCATCGACGGGTCGCTGGTCAACCCGCTGGCCCACGCCGTGGTGCAGGCGCTGGCCAGCGCGTCGGCCGCCGGGGCGGGACGGCCGCGGCAGCTGGCCGTGGAACGCTACCGGACCCGGCCCATCGAGGTGGACGACACCGCGTTCGCGCGGGTGACCTTCGACAGCGGGCTGACCGTGACGATCGCGGTGACGCTGGCGGGCGAGGAGTTCATCGCCGGCCAGATCGACGCGGTGCTGCCGGACGGGCCGGCGACGCTCGAATATCCGACCGACCGGCTGGCCCTCCCCGGCGATCCGTCCCCGGCCGTCGTCCCCGGCCGCGACGACCTGCTGACCAACCTGCTCGACCACCGATCCGCGGGCGTCCCGCTGCTGGTACCGCTCGAATCCACCCGCGACTTCACCGCCGTGCTGGAAGCGCTGACCGAGCCGGAGATCCCGGCACCGGCCCTCATCGACGACAAATATGTGGACCAGGTGGACGGTGTCCGCGTCATCCGGGGCGTGAACGCCGTCGTCCGGCAGGTCGCGGCCAGCGGGTCGCTGCCGTCCGAGCTGGGCCTGTCGTGGGCCGCCCCGCCCTACACGCGACGGGTGCCGCTCGGCTGAGAAATCCACCGGCTGACCGCGGCGGCGGTCGCGGCGACCTGATCGTCGAGCATGGTGAAGTGGTCGCCGGGGACCTCGACGCGGTCGTGGGGGACCTCGCGGGAGGCCCGCCAGCCGTCCTCCGGCATCCCGGGGAGTGGGCGGCCGGCGGCGATCAGCAGGCTCGGGGTCGTGACCGGGCCGGGTCGCCAGCCGCGGAGCAGGCGCAGATAGCTGCCGACCGTCAGCAGGGCGTCGCGGCGGGCGGCCGGGTCGAGGTGTTCCCGCAGGCGGTCGAGTCCGGCGACGACCAGGGAGGCTATCCAGTCCTCGGTGAGCCGGCCCAGGTCCCGCTCGTAGGTGTCGAGCAGGATCAGCCCGGCCGGAGCGTGGCCGTCCAGGCGTTCGGCGACCGCGTGGGCCAGCAGGCCGCCGCTCGACCGGCCGACCAGGGCGAACGGCCGGTCGCAGGCGGCGTTCACGGTCGCTGCGGCGAGACGGTCGACCAGCTCGGCGAGCGAGCTGGGCGTGCTCGCGCGTACGTCGAAGCCCGGCAGAGGCAGCACCGTGACCGCCTCCCGGACGGCCCGGGCGAAGCCGAGGAACTCGGCCGCCCCGGCCGGGCTCAGCGACGGCAGGCAGATGAGCAGCGGCCCGTCGGGGTTGGTGGAGAGCTCGACCGGCCGCACGGACGGGCTGCGGGGTGACTCGATCGGCATCGCGGACGCGCTCGCCAGCAGGTTGACCGCCAGGCAGGCCTGCCCGGTGCCGGCGATCGCCGCGAACATCGACGCGAGAGAATCCGCGGGGCCGCCGGGGGCCGCAACGGCGACCGGCGCCGCCCGCGGCGATTCGGCCAGGCGACCGGCGATCCAGCGGGCCAGGGCGGCCGGTGTCGGATGGTCGAAGACCACCGTGGGCGGCATGGCGACGCCGGTCGCGGCGACCAGGCGGGTCCGGAGCTGGATCGAGCTGACCGAGTCGAGGCCCTGGTCGGTGAAGGCCGCCCGCACGTCGACCATCGCGGAGTCGGCGTGGCCGATCTCGCCCGCCACCTCGTCGCGGAGCAGGCCCTCCAGCGCGGTCACCAACTCGGCGCCGGAAAGGTCGCGCAGACCGTCGGCGGCCGGAGCCGGACGGGGGCCGGCCGGCCGCGCCACGGCGTCCGCCGGCCGGTCGAAGGCGATCGGCGCGAGCACCGCCTCGTCGCTGCGCAGGGCGGCGTCGAACGCGGCCGTCACCTCGGCCGGGCTGAGCGGGCGCAGCTTGCCGCCCGACGACGGCATGCCGCCGTCCAGGTCGAGCGGGCCCCAGGCCAGCGACAGCGCCGGCTGCCCGGCCGCCCGCCGCCGCCGGGCCAGGTCGTCGAGGTACGCGTTGCCGGCCGCGTACGCACTCTGGCCCGCCTTGCCGAGCACCCCCGAGGCCGAGGAGCAGAGCACGAACGCGGCCAGGTCGCCGGTGAGCTCGTGCAGGTGCCGGGCCGCATCCACCTTGGGGCGCAACACTTTGTCGGCCCGCTCGCGGGTCAGAGTGGCGATCGGGCCGTCGTCGATCACCCCGGCGGCGTGCACGACCGCGGTCACCGGCGGGTCGGCCGCCGCGATCAGCGCCGCGACCTGTCCGCGGTCGGCGACGTCGGCCGCCCGGACGGTCACGACCGCCGGATGCAGCTCCTGCTCCCGGCCCGCGGCGCCGGAGCGCGACACGAGCAGCAGATGCCGTACGCCGTGCGCGGCCACCAGATGCCCGGCGAGCAGCCGCCCGAGGGCGCCCGTGCCGCCGGTGACCAGCACGGTTCCGCCGCCGAAGCCGGGGGCACCGCCGGCCGGGAGGTCGGCCCGGACCAGGCGGGGAATGCCCGGCACGCCCGCGACGACGCGGATCTCCGGCTCGGTGGCGGCGGCCCGGATCGCGGCGGGCAGCGCCTCCCGTGACGCGGCACTGCCGTCGAGGTCGACCAGTGCGACCTGGCCCGGGTATTCCGCCGCGGCGACCCGGACCAGGCCCGCCACCACCGGGGAGTCGGTGGTCACCACGACCCGGTCGGCGCCGGCCAGGCGGGAGCGCAGTTGCGAGGTCACCGCCCAGAACTGGTCGCGGGTCGCCTCCGGGCTGTCCGCCGAAGGCCGCCGGGCGTCCAGCACAACGGGCGCCGGACCGCCGGACCGCGACGACACCGGCATGACCGACACGCGGTAGAGCGCCCGCGGCAACTCCCGCAGAACCAGCTCGGCGACCTCGAACAGCGGTTGCCCGTCGGTCCCGGCCACCCGCACCTCGATCCGGTCCGGCCCGAGCTCGCGGATCCGCACCCGGGCCTCGGTCGCGACGCCGTGCAGCCGCACCCCGGACCACACGAACGGCACCCGCGAAGCGTCGCCGGCCCGGCCGAGCAGCCGTGCCGGGTGCAGGGCGGCGTCAAGCAGGGCGGGATGGAGCGAAGAACCACGGTCGACCACCGACGGCAACCGCACGTCGGCGAAGACCTCGTCCGGGCCCCGGCGCCACGCCGCGGTCACGCCACGGAACGCGGGACCGTAGCCGCTGCCGTCGTAGAAGCCGCGCAGGCCGGCCGGGGAGGCGTTCTCCGGCGGCCACGAGGTGGCCCAGTCCCACGGCGACGCCTCGGCGGGGTCGGCGGCGCAACGGCCACTGGCGTGCGGAACCCACTGGTCGCCGTGGAGCGCATAGACGGTCAGCGCCTGCTCCGGGTCGAGAACCAGCTGGAGTTCCACATCGGACCGCTCCAGAACCAGCGGATGGTCGATCACCAGCTCGGCGACGACCGGAACACCGGCCCAGCGCCCGAACGAGGCGGCCAGCGAAGCGAACAGCATACCCGGAACCAGCGTCTCCCCGCCGATCGTGTGGTCGGCCAGCCAGGGCTGCCCCGACGGCGACAGGCGGCCGGTGGCCACGCGACGGCCGCTTCCCGGCACCTCCATCATGGTGTCGAGCAGGGCCGGGCCGCTCTTCGCGGCGGTGGCGCCGTCGAGCCAGTAGCGGCGGCGGGTGAACGGATAGGTCGGCAGCGACGCGGCCACGCGCGGATCGGGCCGGCCGAGCAGCGCGGCGCGGTCGACCTCGACGCCGTGCGCCCACAGCGCGGCGGCACCTTCGGCCGACGCGGGAACGGTGCCCTGCGGCACCTGCGGTGCCAACGTCGGGACGGGGCCGAGCTCGACGACGAGCCGCGGCAATTCCCGTACGGCGTCGGCAAAGCGCACCGCGTGACGCAGCTGACCCGTCCAGTAGGCCGCCGAGCGCAGATCGTCGCCGGTAGCCGGCCGTCCCGTACGGGTGCTGACCACCGCGACCGCGGACGGATGATAGGTGACCTCGGCCGCCACCTTCTCGAATTCGGCGAGAACCGGATCGATGTGCGCGGAGTGGAAGGCGTGGCTGACCCGCAGCATCGTGTGGCGGTAGCGGCCGGCCAGTTCGGCCACGGCGGACCGGTCGCCGGAGAGAACCACCGAGCGGGGACCGTTGACGGCGGCGATCTCGACGCCCGGGCGCAGCAGCGGGCGCAGCTCCTCCTCGGTGGCGTCGACCGCGGCCATCGCCCCGCCGGGCGGCAACGCGCCCATCAGCCGCGCCCGGGCGGTCACCAGCTTCGCGGCGTCCTCCAGCGTGAGGATGCCGGCGACGTGCGCGGCCGCCAGCTCGCCGATCGAGTGGCCGGCGAGCACGTCCGGCCGGACGCCCCACGACCGCAGGAGCCGGGCGGCGGCCACGCCGTAGGCGAAGAGCAGCGGCTGGGCGTGCTCGGTGCGGTCCACGTCGGCGCCCGCGGGCACCGGGTCGCCGAGGGCGGCCATCACCTCGTCGTACGCCCGGCGGAAGGTGTCGAAGGGCAACCGGTCGCGCATGCCCGCGCGCTGGGCGCCCTGGCCCGGGAAGAGGAAGGCGACCCGGCCGGCCGGTCGGCCGTCGCCGGTCACCAGGCCGGGGTGGGCGCGCCCGTCCGCGAGGGCGGCGAGGGCGTCCGGCCAGTGGTCGGGGCCGCCCAGCAGTGCGGCGCGGTGCCGTTGCGCGGCCCGGCTCGCGCTGATCGCACCCGACGACGCCGGATCAAGGCGGAGAAGTTGGGCGGCGCGACGGCTCAGGGCCGTGTCGTCGGCCGCGGAGAGCAGCAGCGGCTGTCCGATGTGGCCGGATGCTTCGACCGGCTCGGCCGGCGGCGCCTGTTCGAGGATGACGTGCGCGTTGGTGCCGGAGATGCCGAACGACGAGATGCCCACGCGCGCCGGGCGGCCGGTCTCCGGCCACGGCCGGGCCTCGGTCAGGACGCGTACGTCGCCCGCTGTCCAGTCGACGTACGCGTTGGTCTCCCCGACGTGCAGCGTGCGCGGCAGCCGGCCGTGCCGCAGCGCCTGCACCATCTTGATGACACCGGCGGCACCGGCCGCGGCCTGCGTGTGCCCGATGTTCGACTTGACCGTGCCGAGCCACAGCGGCTGCCCGGCCGGCCGGTCCCGTCCGTACGTCGCCAGCAGCGCCTGCGCCTCGATCGGATCGCCCAGCGGTGTGCCGGTGCCGTGCGCCTCGACGGCATCCACATCGGACGTCCGCAGGCCCGCGTCGGCCAGCGCGGCCCGGATCACCCGCTGCTGGGCCGGGCCGTGCGGGGCGGCCAGCCCGTTCGACGCGCCGTCCGAGCCGACCGCGGAACCCCGCAGCACGGCGAGCACCGGGTGACCGTTGCGACGGGCGTCCGAGAGCCGTTCCAGCAGCAGGAGCCCGGCGCCCTCGGCCCAGCCGGTGCCGTCGGCGTCGTTCGAGAACGCCTTGACCCGGCCGTCCGGGGCGAGCCCCCGCAGCCGGCTGAACGCGACGAACGGTCCCGGGGTCGCCATCACCGTGACGCCACCGGCGATGGCCAGGCCGCACTCGCCGGCCCGCAGCGCCCGGGCCGCCCAGTGCATCGCCACCAGCGACGACGAGCAGGCGGTGTCGACCGTGATGGCCGGGCCCGTGAGCCCGTACGTGTAGGCGATCCGGCCCGAGGCGACGCTGCCGGCCGAGCCGAGACCGAGGTGACTCTCGAGCTCGGCCGACGGGTTGACCGCCTGACCGGCGTAATCGCGGTACATCAGGCCGACGTAGGTGCCGGTGTCGCTGCCGCGCATCGTGCCCGGGTCGATTCCGGCGCGTTCCCACAGCTCCCACGAGGTTTCCAGGAGCAGCCGCTGCTGCGGGTCCATCGCCAGCGCTTCGGCCGGCCCGATGCCGAACGGGGCCGGGTCGAAGCCGGTCACGTCGTCGAGGAAGCCGCCGTGGCGTACGGAGGAGTGCCCGGCCCGGTCCGGGTCGGGGTCGTAGAGGCCGGTGTCCCAGCCCCGGTCGGCCGGGAACGGGCCGATCGCGTCGACCTCGTCGGTCACCAGCGACCACAGGTCGTCCGGCGAGGCGACGCCGCCCGGATAGCGGCAGGCCATGGCGACGATGACGACCGGGTCATCGGGTTCACGGACCGCCGCCAGCTCGTCGCGTTTCACCTTGCCCGACGGCGTACGCGGGAGCGCGCCGACCAACTGGATGTCGTCGGGCGCCTTGGCCGCCGACATCCGCCGGCGGACCTGGGCCAGCACCGCCGCCGGGTCGACCCCGGCGCGGGCGGGCACCACGTAGCCGACCGCGACCTGGCCGAGCCGGTGATGCGGCCGGCCGGCGACCGCCGCGTCGGCGACCTCGGGCAGCTCGAGCAGCACCTTCTCGATCTCGGCCGGGTGCACGTTGGCGCCGCCCCGGATGATCAGGTCGCGGACGCGCCCGGTCAGCGTCAGCTGGTCTCCGTGCAGCCGGCCCAGGTCGCCGGTCGAATACCACCCGGTCCGCTCCGGACGGTCGAGATATCCCTCCATGAGCCACGGCCGGCCGACCACGACCTCGCCCTCACCGCCCGGTGGCAGCGGGTCGCCGGTCGCCGGATCGACGATGCGGACGTCGCGGATCACCTGCCCGACCGAGCCCTCCGCGACCGGTTCGACCGCCGGGTGCTCCATCGCGATCGCGCCGCAGGTCTCGGTGCTGCCGTAGCTGTTGACCAGCGGCGCGCCGAGCAGCGTCCGCACCGACTCGCGCAGCCGCCGCGGGCAGGGCGCCCCGCCGGTGACACACATCCGGAGCGTGGGCACGTTTAGGCGGCGGCCGTCGAGCGCGCTCAGCAGTCGGTGGTAGACCGTCGGCACCCCGGTGAAGACCGTCGGCCGGGTCGTCTCCAGCGCGGCGATCAGCTCGTCGTCGGACGGGTGGTCGAGGATCGTCGCGCTCGCCCGGTGAGCGGGACGGCCAGCACGCACCGGGCGTGTCCCAGCGCGTGGAACAGCGGCAGCGGCCACAGCAGGCGGTCGCCGGCGGTGAAGCCGAGGTGCTCGACCAGCGCCCGGCGCGCCATGCCCAGCCAGGCGCCCTGGGTCGAGACCACGCCCTTGGGCCGCCCGGTGCTGCCGGAGGTGTAGTGGATCCACGCCTGCTCGTCCGGCCCGAGGTCGTCGCGGGCCACGCCGTCACCGGCCGCGGCGAAGACCTCGTCCACCGTGCGGCCGCCGTCGCGGCGCGGAAGGCCGGCCACCACCAGCCGCGGCCCGCAGTCCTCGACGAGCCCGGCCAGCTCGGCGGTCGACGAGCGCGGGTCGACGGGCACGCCGACACCGGCCGCCCGCACGGTGCCGAGCAGGGCGACCACCGCGTCGATGCCGGCGGGCAGGCAGATCAGGACCCGCTCGCCCCGCCGCAGTCCGAGGGCGGCCAGGCCGGCCGCGAACCGCCGGGTGCGCTCGTCCAGGCCGGCGAACGTGATCTCGCGATCACCGCAGGTGTAGGCGATGCGCTCCGGCTGCTCGGCGGCGTGACGGGCGAGCAGTTCCACGATGGAGTCGGGCACCGCCACACGATGCCAGACCGCGGCAAACCGTCACCCGAGCCGCGGGAACACCGGTGCGGGCGCCGCGCCGTCCCGGAGCTGGGCCCGCAGCCGGGCGGCACCGCCCGGGAGGAACGGGACGAGTTCGGCGGCGACGGTTCGCGCGCTCCGGACGAGCGTGGCCAGCACGGCCTCGGGGTGGGCGAGTTGCCACGGCCGTTCCGCCTCGATGACCCGGTTGAGCCGGTCGACGGCCTCGATGACGGCCTCGGTCGCCTCGCGGAAGTCGAAGGCGGCCAGCGCGCGGTCGATGCGGCCGGGCAGATCGGCGGCCAGGTCGTCGCCGGCGGCCAGGGGCCGGCCGGCGCGGAGTTTCACCGTCCGGTGCACCAGGTTGCCGAGCCCGTTGGCCAGATCCTGGTTCGCGCGGGTTCGGAGCCGGTCGGCCGTGAAGTCGGTGGTGCCGTTCGGGGCCGGGTCGCGCAGGAGCCACCAGCGGACGGCGTCGGTGCCGAACTCCGCGACCAGCGCCGCCGGGTCGACGGCGGTGCCGGCGGACTTCGAGATCTTGGCGCCGTCGACGGTCAGGTAGTCGTGGACGAACAGCCGGCTGGGCAGCGGACGGCCCGCGGACAGGAGCAGCGCCGGCCAGTGCACGGCGTGGAAGCGGACGATGCCCTTGCCGATCACGTGGACGCGTTCCGCCTCGACCCACCAGCGCTGATAGTCGGAGCCTTCCGACAGAGCCGTCACATAGTTGGCCAGCGCGTCCCACCACACGTAGACGACCTGGGACGGGTCGCCGGGGACCGGAACGCCCCAGCCGTCGGCCCGGGCCGCGGGACGGGAGACGCTGATGTCCCGCAGCCCGGCCCGCACGAAGGCGAGCACCTCGTTGCGGCGGGCGGCGGGCACGATGTCGAGCTCGCGGGATTCGAGCGCGTCGAGCAGCCGGGCCTGATAGCGGGACAGGCGGAAGAACCAGTTCTCCTCGGCTACGGGTGCCGGCGGCTCCGCGTGCTCGGGGCAGGAATCCCCGTCGAGGAACCGCTCGCAGCCGTTGCAGTAGAGCCCCTCGTAGCGCCGCCGGTAGAAGTCGTGGCCGCACTCCGCCCACAGGCGGCGCACCCCGTCGGCGTGCCGCGGGTCGGTGCTGGTCGAAATGAAGTCGTCGAACGACAGATCGAGCGGCCCGCGCAGGCCGGCGAAGCGAGCCGCGTTGGCCGCTACGAAATCCCCGGTCGGCACCCCGGCGGCCCGGGCGGCGGTGACGTTCTTGAGCGCGTTGTCGTCGGTGCCGGTCAGGAAACGAACGTCGCCGCCGCGCCGGCGGCGATGCCGCGCCAGCGCGTCGGCCTGCACCAACTCCAGCGCATGCCCCAGGTGCGGCGCGGCATTGACGTACGGAATAGCGGTCGTCACATAGAAGCCGGACATGTCCCCTCCTCCGCCCGCCCGGCGGAGAGGAATGCCCCGCGTGAGCGGGGCATGGTCGCGTCAGAACCCCGGGCCGGGGGCCATCATGCGAACGCTGGTCATGCCGCCACGGTGGCACCGGCCCGTTCCCGGGGTCCAGCCGTTTTGCGGCGGTACGGCAAGATCGGACCGGTGAAACGCCTCGCCGTCGCCGTGCTGTCCCTGGCCCTGCTCGCCGCCTGCAACGCCCCCGAGCCCGGCTACGACGCGTACGGGCACCGGCTGCCTCCCCGGCCGACGTCGACGACGCCGGGCCGCCGGGCCGACCCGCCGACGACCCCGGCCCAGACGCCGCCGCCCACCTGCCCGCCCGAGGGCGTCCTGCTGCGATCCGGCGGCACCGACGGGGCGGCGGGCCTGCGGGCGCTCGGCATCACGCTCCTCAACTGCGGCAAGAAGAACTACCGGGTCGACGGCTACCCGACGGTGCGGGCACTCGACAAGGACCACCATGCGGCAGCCGTCAAGGTGCTGCACGGCGTCGCGGACATCGCCGGCCCGATCCCGGACTGGAACGGCCCGCCGGCCCCGGTCACGCTGAAACCGGGCCAGCAGGCCGAGTGCGTGGTGGTGTGGCGCAACACGTACGACGACATCCGCCGGCCACCGGTCAACGCGCCCTATCTTCAGATGGCCCCCGAACCGGGCCGGCCCGCCCAGCTGCTCACCCCGGACGGCGCCCTCGACCTGGGCAGCACCGGCCGCCTCGGCGTCAGCCCGTGGCGTCGCTCCAAGTCGGTGCCACCCACGACACGCCCCGCGCCGCCCGAGCACCCAGCCGTCCAGCCCGCCGCCTCTGCTCTGAACCGCGACCGGAGGGGGCGAGACTCCGCTACGGTGCGACCGTGGCGAATTTCGTGCTTGTTGCCGGTGCGCGGCTCGGAGCGTGGGCGTGGGACGACGTGGTGCCGCATCTGCGGGCGGCCGGCCACAACGCCTACCCGCTGACGCTCTCCGGGCTCGCCGACAAGCGCGGTCTCCCGGCCGGGCAGCAGACCCACGTGCGTGACATCGTCGACGAGATCGAGCGCCGTGACCTGCGCGACGTCGTCCTGGTCGGGCACAGCTACTCGGGCATCCCGGTCGGGCAGGCCGCCGAGCGGATCGGCGACCGGCTGACCCGCGTCATCTTCGTCGACTCGGCCGTCCCCGCCGACGGTGAGTCGTTCGCCTCGGTCTGGCCCGACGGCGGGGCGGCGGTGCGGGCGTCGATCGCCGCGAACGGCGGGTTCTGGCCCGTGGTCGGTGCGGCCCACTTCGACGGCAACGGCCTCACCAGCGAGCAGGTCGCCCGGATCGTCGAGGGCTCGACGCCGCACCCGGGCGCCTCCCTGGTCGAGCCGGCGGTGCTGGCGCGGCCGCTCGGTGAGCTGCCGGCCACCTATCTCAAATGCGTTCTCGACGACCCCGAGCCCAGCGACGACGTGGCCGAACTGCTGACCGGCGAGCGCTGGGAGCTGGTCGAGCTGGACACCGGCCACTGGCCGATGTTCTCCCGGCCCCGCGAACTGGCCGCGCTGCTCGTCACGGCCGGAAGCCGGGACGCGGGATCCTGACAGTCGAGGCTCAGGCCATGGACCGCGGCCATGTCATGTCGATCTGTCGCTGGAAGGTCTCGTAGCCGGCGCGGGCGAAGGCGGCCTCCATCGGGAAGTTGCCCACGTCGGTGTTGGCGCGGATGCGCGGGACGCCTTCGTCGGCCAGGATGCGGGTGCCCTCGGCCAGGATGTCGTCGATGTAGCCGTGGCCGCGGTGGGCCGGGACCACGCCGATGTAGGCGAGGACGGCGTTGTAGTCGTTGCGGGCGGGAATCACGAAGCCGACCGGCTCGCCGGACGGCAGGCCGGCGATCCGCCACCACTCGCGAGGGCTGGGATAGCGAACCAGCTCCTCGCGGTATTGCTCCTCCGCCGCCTCGCGCGGGCTCAGCCGTCGCAGGTCGGTCCGGCTGTGCGCGTCGAGGGTGCCGTCGAGAACCAGCGTCATCAGGCCGATGAGCTCCTCCGGGTCGTCGGCGGGGCGAAATTCGAGGCGGCCGGAAGGAGGCGGCACCGGTGAGGACGGGCGCCATTCGAGGCGGCGGCGCTCGACCAGGAGGCGGGCGCCGGACTGTTCGAGAACGGTTCGCCACGGGCCGGTGAACGGGCCTTCGGCGGGCACGAAACGGAGGAACTCGGGCGGCGCGAGCGCGCCCGGGGCGGTCATCGCGGGCAACGCCGCCGAGAGCAGGGCCAGGCCGTCGGACGGTGCGCCGTCGACGTCGAAGATGTCCATCAGGAACGGGTGCTCGTCGCCGGCGCGGGCCCACCAGCCGGCGCGGGCCACGACACGGTCGCCCTTCAGAGCGACCCACAACCAGGACGTACGGCGTCGGCCGGCCGTCAGGTCGGCGGCGACCTCGTCGTTGAGCAGGTAGGGCAGGTGGTTGAACAGGTCGATCTCGCCGAGCCCGCTGATCGGGCGAACGACAAGGGTCACAGCTTCTCCTAGGAGAGAGAGCGCCGTGCCTCGAAGAGGGTTGAGGACACGAGCGCGGTGTGCGGGGCAGACATCGCGGTCCTCCTTTCACGAGTCGGAAGGCCCGAGCAGATCAGGCCGGTGAAACCGGCGCAACTCATTTCCGGCCTCGCGCCCCGGGCCGCCGGCCGCCGGGCTCGGCCTCGGGCCGCCGGGCCAGGCGTCGCCGGATCAGGGCGTTGCCGAGGAACGCGATGATCACGGCCAGCACGCCGAGCACGATCCACTGGCCGGGGCCCGCGCCGGGCTCGGCCGGCGCCGAGACGGTGAAGGTGAACTTTCCCGACGTCGCCGGGGCGCCCGGGGCGGCCGTCGCGGTCCAGCTCACCGTGTAGTCGCCGGATGACATCCGCCGGACGGGCTGCACCAGCGTGTTGCCTGCGGAGAGGGTGACGACCCCGTCGTTGTAGACGCCGCCGGGGGCGCTGACCCGCACCGAGCTGGCCACATCGCTGACCGGCCGGTCGAAAGTGACCTGCACCTCGGCCGGAGGTTTGAGCACGGTCGAGCCGGCCGCCGGGGTGCTTCGCAGCACCTGAAAGTCAGCCCGGGCCGGCGCGGCGCCGCCGAACAGCAGCACGGCGACGACGGCCAGCAGAGCGAGAATCCTCCGAGTCACCGCACAATGCTATTGACCTGCGATCGGGTCAGCACACCGTCCACGATCAAGACCGTTATGTCGCGATTCATCGAGCTGTCAGGCGGCAGGACGAGCGGGTGGTCGAAGGCCAGTGCGGCGCACACCCCGGCGTATTCCGAGGTGCGCACGAACCACCGGTCGTCACCCCGCAAGCCTTGGAAAACCAGCGTATAGGCGTCGTCGACGGTCATCGCGACCCACGGTTCGGCACTGCCGTTGGGGTCGGACGACGACGCGGTGAAGGCCTCGGCGCGACCGGGCGGAAAACGCCAGAAGAAGCCACCGTATCCGGCTCCCCCGGTGCGGCCATGGGTCGCTGGAGAGCCGAGAGCGACCGATGTCTGGCGGGGCGTCGCGAGCGCGTACGAAAATCCGAGCGACCAACCGTGCGTCGCGGCGGTGGCCGTGATCGTCCGTTGCTCGCGCAGCAGTTCCTTGCCCTCGCCGTCGCACCAGCTCAGCGATTCGGCCATGCCGTCCGGCGAGGGCAGCCAGGAATTGTGCCGGATGCGCCCGTGGTCGGGCCGCCAGACGTAGCCCTGATCGCGCACGAAGGTGCGGCCGCCCCACAGGTTGTGGCCATTGACGTCGGACATTGTCAGCGACGCCCCGAGATGCCACGGGTGGTCGAAGCACAGCGCATCGGTCACAACCCGGCCGCCCAAGGTGCGCACCGGATGCAGATAGGGCCGGGGCGCCAATCGAATGTCCAGCGGCGGGTCGGTCACATAGGCCGCCACCTGCACGTCGCCGACCCGCAGCGTTCTCATGCCGGAAGCCCTTTGAGCACGTCGGCGAGGACCTCGGCGCCCGGCCGGGACCACACCTCGTCGTTGAAGACCTCGACCTCGGTCCACCCGGTGTAACCGGCCTCGGTGACCGCCCGTGAGAAGCGGGCCAGGTCGACGCAGCCGGTGCCCGGCAGCCCGCGGCCGGTGAGCACGCCGGCCGGCAGCGGGGTGATCCAGTCGGCCAGCTGAAAGGCGGCGATCCGGTCCGGGTGGGCCCGCAGCTGCTCCCAGACCGTGTCGTCCCACCACAGGTGGTAGGTGTCGACGCAGACGCCGACCGCTGACGCCGGGTAGGGAGCGGCGATCGCGAGGGCCTGACTCAGCGTGGCGACGACGCAGCGGTCGCTGCAGAACATCGGGTGCAGTGGCTCGATCGCCAGCCGCACCCCGGACGCCGTGGCGTGCTCGACCAGCCGGCCGATCGCCTCGCCGACGTGCTTGCGGGCTCCGTCGATATCGCGGCTGCCGTCGGGCAGGCCGCCACTGACCAACACCAATGTGCCGGTGCCGAGCGCGGCGGCCTCGTCGATCGCCCGGCGATTGTCGTCGAGCCAGTCCGGTCGATGGAAGAACCCGCCCCGGCAGAGGGACGAGACCACCAGACCGGACTCCCGCATCAGGGATGCGGTGCGCTCCAGGCCGTACGCGGTGACATCCTCGCGCCACAATCCGACCGCACCGACTCCCGCGTCGAGGAGCCCTCGCACCAGATCTTCCATCGGCCAGTATTTCGTCGTCGCCTGATTGAGGGAGAACTTCATCGGTCCCATCCCACGGTCGTTTTCCAGGCCTCGATGCGGGCGTCGGTCTGGTCGGTAACCGGAAGCACACCGGCCTCCCGCGCCAGTTCTGTCAATCGCGCCAGGTGGGCCGGGGAGCGTCCCGACTGGAGGCCGCCGACCATCACGAAATGGTCCTGGTGGCCGGCCAGCCAGTTGAGAAAGACGATGCCGGTCTTGTAGTAGTAGGTCGGCGCGGCGAACAGGTGTCTCGCCAGGGGAACCGTCGGCGCGAGAATGCGGTCGTATTCGTCCGCGTCCCCGCGATCGAGGGCGCGGAAAGCCGCCGCGGCCGGCTCGGCGATCGTCGCGAGCACTCCGAGCAAGGCATCCGAGTGTCCCGATTCGTCGCCCTTGATGAGGGACGGATAGTTGAAGTCGTCGCCGGTGTACATGCGCACCCCGGCGGGCAGGCGGCGCCGCAGGGCGGTCTCGCGCGACGCGTCGAGCAGCGACATCTTGATCCCGTCGATCCGGTCGGCGTGCGCCGCGATGATCTCCTCGACCGTCTCGTCGGTGCCCCAGTAGCCGGCCAGCGCGGGATCGAACGCCTCCCCCAGCCAGTGCAGCAGGACGGGCTGATCCGCCCGCTCGATCAGCTCGCCGTAGACCTGCTTGTAGTCGTCCGGGCCCCGCGCGGCCGCCGCCAGATGGCGGCTGCACATCAGAACCGGCGCGGCGCCGGCCTGCTGCACATCTTCCAGCTGCTCCGCGTACGCCTTCCGGATGTCACCGAGCGTGGCCGGGCCGGGCGGCAACTGGTCGGTGCCGACCCCGGCCACGATCCGCCCGCCGGCCGCCCGGGCCTCGGCCGCGCTGCGCCGGATCAGTTCGCGGGTGGCCGCGTAGTCGAGGCCGGCGCCGCGCTGGGCGGTGTCCATCGCCTCGGCGACCCCGAACCCGAGCGACCACAGATGCCGCCGGAAGGCCAGCGTCGCCTCCCAGTCGAGGGCCGCGGGGGCGCCGGGCACGTTCTCGGCCCGCGGGTCGGCGGTCACCGGCACGGCCGCGTAGGCGATGCGCGAGGAGAAGCTCATCGCAGCAGCTCCGGGATCTCCAGCCGGCGGCCCTCGCGCGAGGACCGCAGCCCGAGCTCGGCGACCTGTACGCCGCGGGCGCCCGCCCACAGGTCACCGGTGTAGGGGCCGTCCTCGGCGACGTAGCGCAGGAACTGCTCCCACTGGGCCCGGAAGCCGTTGATGAACACCTCGTTGTCGGGCACCTCCTGCCACTGCCCGCGGAACCGCTGCGTGGTCGGCTCGTCGGGGTTCCACACCGGCTTGGGGGTGGCGGCCCGGGGCTGGACGCGGCAGTGGTGCAGGCCGGCGACCGCGCTGCCGAGCGTGCCGTCGACCTGGAACTCGACCAGTTCGTCGCGGTTGACCCGGACCGCCCAGGACGAGTTGATCTGGGCGACGACGCCGCCGTCGAGTTCGAACAGTCCGTACGCCGCGTCGTCGGCGGTCGCGTCGTAGGGCTGCCCGTCCTCGTCCCACCTCCGGTCGATGTGGGTGGTCGAGAGGGCGGTCACCGCGCGTACCGGCCCGAAGATCTGTTCGAGCACGTAGTGCCAGTGCGGGAACATGTCGAGGGTGATGCCGCCGCCGTCGGCCGTCCGGTAGTTCCACGATGGTCGTTGCGCCGACTGCCAGTCGCCCTCGAAGACCCAGTAGCCGAACTCGCCGCGTACGGAAAGAACGCGGCCGAAGAAGCCGCCGCGGACCAGCCGGGCGAGCTTGCGAAGCCCGGGCAGATAGAGCTTGTCCTGCACCACGCCGTGTTTGATGCCGGCCGCGTCGGCGAGCCGGGCCAGTTCGACCGCGTTTTCCAGGGTCTCGGCGACCGGCTTCTCGGTATAGACGTGTTTGCCCGCGTCGATCGCCATCCGCAGCGCCTTGTCGCGGGCCGACGTGACCTGGGCGTCGAAGTAGATCTGCACGTCGGAGCGGGCCAGCGCGGCCGGCAGATCGGTCGTCCAGTCGGTGAGGCCGTGCTGGTCGGCGATGGCCCGCAGCTTGGCCTCGCTGCGCCCGACCAGCACCGGCTCGGGCCAGAGGGTCGAGCCGTCGGCGAGCGGCAGGCCGCCGGTCTCCCGGATGGCGAGCACCGAGCGGATCAGATGCTGGCGCAAGCCCATCCGCCCGGTGACGCCGTTGAGCACGATCCCGATCGTCGTCCGGCTCATTGTGTCGATTCCTCCCTGACCCCGGTTCCCACGAATACCTGAGGTAAGCGCTTTCCTAGAACCTAGAGGCGTGTCGCCCGGCGCACAAGACCCACGCCGGTATCCTGCGGGGCATGGCCACGTTGGCGGACGTCGCGCGCCGAGCCGGCGTTTCCACCGCGACCGCGTCCCGAATCATCAACGGCAGCAGCAAGCCGGTTGCCGACACCCTGCGCGAACGCGTGCTCGCGGCGGTCGCCGAACTGCAGTATGTGCCGAACGCGCACGCCCAGATGCTGGCGCGCTCGCACCGCAGCGCGGTCGGCGTGATCGTGCACGACGTCTCCGACCCCTACTTCGCCGAGATCACCCGTGGCCTGCAGCGGGTGGCCAGCGCCAACGGGCGGCTCGTGATCATCTGCAACAGCTTCCGGGAACCCGAGCGCGAGCTGGAATATCTCGAACTGCTGCACGCCCACCAGGTCGCCGCGATCGTGGTGGCCGGCTCGGGCTATCTCGACGAGGAGGCGTCCGCCCGGCTCGACGCCCGGATGCGGGCCTACGAGGCGACCGGCGGCCGCATCGCGGTGGTCGGGCGGCACGGCCGCACCGGCGACGCGGTGCTGCCGGACAACGAGCAGGGCGGCTTCCTCGCCGCCGACCATCTGTACGCGCTGGGCCACACCGAGGTCGGTGTGATCGCCGGGCCGGCCGGACTGACCACGACCGCCGACCGGCTCGACGGCCTGCGGCGAGCGGCCCGTCTGCACAAGCGAAAGCTGCCGAAGCAGCGCGTCGTGCACGCCGACTTCACCCGCGACGGCGGCTTTTCGGCCGCCGCGACCCTCATCGACGCGCATCCCGAATTCACCGCCATCGTCGCGCTCAACGACTCGATGGCGGTCGGCGCCCTGGCCGCCCTCCGGGAGGCCGGCCGGACGATCGCGGTCGTCGGCTTCGACGACATGCCGATCGCGCGCGACGTGACGCCGTCGCTCACCTCGGTCCGGCTCCCGTTGACCGAGATGGGTTCGCGGGCCATGGAGCTGGCACTCGGCGAGCCCGGCGCCGACCCGAGGACGGAGCGGGTCGATGCCGAGCTCATTCAGCGCGAGAGCACCTGGCCGTTGACTCACTGATAGTGGATGTCCGAGCTGCTGTACTTGCAGTACGTGCCGTCGGGGCCTGAGCCGTTCTTCGGCGGTTCGGCCCCGGTGCTGTTGCCGGTGTACTTCTGGCAGATCGTGATCTTCTTGCTGCTGTCACCGATGATCGTCAGGTTGCTGAACGTGGCCGTGTCGCCGTAGTTGGTGTTGATGCCGGCGATCGCGCTGCCCTTGTAGGTCGCGGTCACGTTGCGGATCACCACGGTGCGCTTGCCCTGGGTCGAGCAGTTCCCGCAGGACCGGTAGAGCTTGCCGAAGTCCTGCACCTGGAAGCCGTCGATGACGAACGTGCCGCCGACGCCGTTGTGCTGGAACACCTTGTCGCTGGCGTGCAGCGCGCCACCGCCGCTGACCGTCATCGTGGCCGACGCCGACTTCGGCTTGAACGTCGCCGCGTCCTCGCCGACGTCCTCCCACCAGACGTTCTGCAGGGTGCAGGTGGCCTCGCAGTGCACGCCGTCGGCCGCTGGGGCGCCCAGGATGACGTTCTTCAGGGTGCCGCCGTTGGGCAGGTCGAACAGGGGGTCCTGCCCCTCGTCCTGGCCGCCGCTGCCGAGGTCGCCGGTGCCGTAGTAGCGCTTCATACCGCCGTCGAACGTGCCCGAGACGACCTTGGTCGCGCCGAGTGCGATCGAGCCGGTGTTGCCGGGTACGGTCGTGGCGTTCGCGCTCTGGCCGAGCAGCATGGTCGCCGCGCCGACCGCGGCCACGACCGCCGCGGCGATCGAGATCCGCCGGATTCTTCGCATGCCTTCCACCCTTCGGTTACCCATCGTCGAGCCGTTGAGGGGCGAGCTTAGCCAAGACATCGATGAAAGCAAGTGTCTTGGCATCCTAGGAATGCGTTTTCCACTGCGGATATTTGCAGATCAAGGGTCTACGCAGGACGTTCTCGCGTCGATTACGTTGGGTGACTTGACGAGGGTTGACGACGGGCCTACCGTCCGGCGGGAAAGGCCTTTCCTGACTCGAGGAGCCGCCATGCGCCGCCGCCACTTCCTGGGACTCGCCGCTGGGGCGGGCGCCGCTCTGGCGTACCCGGATCGGGCCTCCGCCTCCCCGGCCTGTCTCGTCGTCGCGGCCGGCGGCGACCTCCCGACCGTGCAGGCGGCGGTCGACGCCGTGCCACCGGGCGGCACCATTCTCGTGCGACCCGGCGTCTACCGAGGCCAGGTGATCGTGCCGGCCGCCAAGTCGGGCGTCCGGCTCATCGGGCTCGGCCTCCGGCCGTCCGACGTGGTCATCGCCGACGACCGGGCCAACGGCACGCCCAAGCCGGACGGCTCCGGCACCTGGGGCACCACCGGAAGCGCCTCGGTGACGATCGACGGCCCCGGATTCAGCGCCTCCAACCTGACCTTCGCCAATCTGTTCGACGAGACCGCCCACCCGGAGATCACCTCACAGCAGGCGGTCGCGGTGCTGACCCGGGCCGACCGGACCACCTTCCGCCGGGTCCGGTTCATCGCCAATCAGGACACGCTCTACGTCAACAGCAGCTCGGTCTCGGCGATTGCCCGGGCGAGCTTCCGCGACTGCTACGTCGAGGGCGACGTCGACTTCATCTTCGGCCGCGGCACAGCGGTCTTCGACCGCTGCCGGATCCACTCCCTCAACCGGGCGTCGACACCGGCCGGGTACGCGACGGCACCGAGCACCGACCTCACCAATCCGCACGGCTTCCTGTTCACCCGGTGCGCTTTCACCTCGGACGCACCGGCCGGCAGCGTCTTCCTGGGCCGCCCCTGGCACCCGAGCAACGACCCCGACGCGATCGGCCAGACCGTCATCCGCGACTCGGCGATCGGCGCCCACATCGGCCCGGCCGCGTGGAGCGACTTCGGCACCTGGCCGTGGCGGGAGGCCCGCTTCGCCGAGTACCGCAACTACGGCCCGGGCGCCCTGATCACCCCGGACCGGCCCCAGCTGACCCCGGCCGAGGCCCGCGCCTACACGCCGGCCGCCTACCTGGACGACCATTCGTAAGGTCGGCGCGTGGCCAAAAACCTCCACCCCGTCCGCCGGGTCACCGTCGGCGAGCTGAGTGCCGACATCGACGAGGAAGTGGCGCCTCGGCTGGAACACGTGGACCTGCTCAGCATGCGGGTGAGAGCAATGCCAGTTGGGACCTGCCCCATATGGCCCCGGTGGTCGCCGCGATGCGCGGCCGGGCCTACATCGACTTTCCGGTCGACGACGGGCTTGCCTTCCTGACCGCGCTCGCCCAGGCCGGCCCCCGCGATGCCTTCTATCTGCGGATGACGCACTGGGCGGCGCCGACGCCCGGGACGTGAGCGCCGGGCCGACCGACCAGGCGATTTTGAACCAACTGCGCGAGTCGCGGTTCCAGCTCCGCCTGCTGCTGATCCGCTTCCCGGGCTACGACCGTCCCGAGATCCTGCGGCGCCTGACCGCCTATGAGCGGGGCGAGCGGATCGCGCCCGCCCCGATCGACCGGTCGAGCATGCGGTCCCCGCGATCCTGACCACCCTGACATGACGGTCGTCG
>NZ_JBFBAD010000089.1:0-40554 GCF_040682075.1 Actinoplanes sp. NPDC051411
ATTCAGTTCATGCTGGCCGACATGGGCATGAAGCTCGAGGCGGCCCGCCAGCTGACCTACGCCGCGGCGGCCAAGAGCGAACGCGGCGACGCCGACCTGACCTACTTCGGCGCCGCCGCCAAGTGCTTCGCCTCGGATGCCGCGATGGAGATCACGACCGATGCGGTCCAGCTGCTCGGCGGCTACGGCTACACCCGTGACTACCCGGTCGAGCGCATGATGCGCGACGCCAAGATCACCCAGATCCACGAGGGCACCAACCAGGTGCAGCGCATCGTGATGGCGCGGCAGCTCCTCAAGGACTGAAGTGCCGAAACACATCCCCAGAACGGCACGACGGGGTGACGCCCGAAGCGCCGCCCCGTCGTCGGTGGATTGTCAGTTGAAGAAGGTGTTGCGCAGGGACCACTTCTGCGCGTCCGAAAGGACGTAGGACCAGGCCTGCACGTTGGCGATCGGCCCGTTGAACTGGTTTCCCGTGTCGTCGTAGCCGATGGAGAGCGGCGCGGTCGTTGCGGGCTCTCGTTCCGGCATGGCACAGACGTCGGCCAGTGGGTCGTCGCATCCGTTGACCCAGTCGATGTTGTCGTACCAGAGGATGGTGAAGTTGAAAGCGTCCAGGTTGGCGTTGTATTCGATGACGAAGCCGGTCCACTGGTTGAGCGATTCGGTGGCCGGCTCGGTCATGAAGCGGCCGGGATCGCCGGTGTGGTCGGTGATCAGCAGGTTCCACTCGTTGTCGGTGTGGTTGTACCAGAGGCGGACGCCGCGGCCCGTCCCCGAGTCTTGGGAGAAGACCGTCTGATCTTTGGTCGTGTCGGTCAGCTTGGCCCATAGTGTGTACGTGTAACTCCGCGAGGTGTCGACTGGCGGCCCCTCGGTCTGTACCCCGCCCGTGGTGCCCGGCGATACGGCCGTACCGAAGTGGTCGGCCGTGACCCACGACGCGTCGCCCTCCAGGTCGGCCGGGGTGCCGCCGACGGTCGGATCGCCGCTGAGGGTCGGGTTCACGCTGTCGCTGGCCGTGTCCGAGACGAACGTGGTCTCGGGGTCGTTCGCCCCGTCGTCGAGCGCCCAGGTGTCGTGCGGCCCCTGGTACGCGTTCACCATGCGCGCGAACCCGTCGTCGAAGATGTTGACGTCGTCGAGCGTGTAAACCGGGTTGGTCGTGGTGCGGCCGCTGTCCGGGTCGGTCACGCCGATCGCCGCGTCCGTGTCGACGTAGTACATGGCCGGGTCGGGCGCCTCCTTGAGCCATCCGTTGACCGCGGTGCGATCGTCGTCGGCGGTCGCGTCGCAGGGGTCCGCGTTGGGTGACCCGCCGCCCACGAAACCGGTGCAGGGCTGCATGCCGAAGCTGACGACGTCGGTGTTCTGGCCGTTGTAGAGCCCGGTCTCGGTGTATCGGAGCAGCTGGGAGTAGGCGTTCTCGACCTGGGTCTGGGTGTCCAGGGCGACGCCGTCCTGGGTACCGGTGATCTTGTTGAGGACGTCCTCGAGCCCCTCGTCGAGGACCGAGACAGCCAGGTTCGGTTCGTCGAGGAGGTCCCGGTCGACGCGGGTCAGGGCCGAGGGCATGTAGGTGCCGCGCTGGTTGTCGACGGTCAGGTACTCGCCGTCGATGCCGGAGGTGACCACCGCGTACGGCCGGCCGCTGGTCGGCGCGACCTCGGCGACCTGCTCGCCCACGTCCGAGGCGTCGAATTCGATGGCGGTGTTGGTCTGATCCGGGTCGATCACCGCGTTGCCGTAGACGACCTGGGTCGGCGTGTCGCTCGTCAGGACGTCGACATTGGTCAGGACCGCCGTCATCGCGTCGTCGTAGGCACCGTCATCCTCGAACAACTCGCCGTCGGTGTCGGTCGTGCTGTCTCCCGAATTCTGCGGTGCGACCCAGGTCCAAGCGGTGCCGTTCACGTACGGATTGCTCGCCACGTAGTCTGGCGCATTGCTGATCGCGATGGACACGCTCAGCATCGTCTGGACGCCGACCGTGAACGGCACCGGATCGCTGTAGACCATGCCGCCGATGGGCACGGTCACGCCGGCCTTGCCGCCGAACGTCAGGTTGGCAGGTGGCGCGTCGAGGCCGTACGAGTTCCTGGTCGAGTCGCCGACCGTGGCATGACCGATGACGAGCGGATAGCCGTTCATCGCGTTCTCCAGCTTGACCCGGACGGTGTCGCCGGTGACCGCCGGACGGATCTGGGTACGGATCGTCGTGTTGTGGAAGATGCCGCCGAGCGGTTCCACCTCGGGATTGGCCCACAGACCCGACCAGGTCTTGCCACTCGGTGCCGCGCTCGTGCCGCCGCCCACGGTCGCCGTGCCGACCGTGGTGTTGCGGGTGGCCATCGCGAAGATGTGGAGCCGGCCACCGGGCCCGGCGGCCACGTCACCGATGTCGGGCAGCGTGATCGACTGCACCGTCTTGCCGGCCAGCAGCGGCACCGAGAACGGGAACAGCTTGGGCTGCTCGTGCGCGTTGGTGACCTGCCCGGTCGGGGTGTTCCAGTGGGTCAGGTTGACGGCGGCGAGGTCGGACTGGCCGGTGATCCAGTCGGGCACGGTCAGGAAGTAGGGCCGGATCGTGCCGTCGGTGTAGGTGATGGTTCCCTGCGCCGGGCAGTACGCCGACGGATCGTCGCCGGAGAAGCAGTAGCTGCCGGTCACCGCGGTGCCCCCGGGGACGAACGGTGCCGTGGCGTCGCTGTCGATGACGCCCGGGTCGGCGAACTCGGCATCGGTCGACGTGGCGAGGAACTCCAGCGCCGACAGGCCCTTGCCGGGTACGGCATAGCTGTAGGCGACCGTCTGGTTCGCCGCCAGGACGTTGTCCTTCTGCCCGGCACCGAACGCCGGCAACGTGAAGGTGGCACCATCGACCGTGACATGACCGCCGGACGGCCAGCCCGCGTTCGTCAGGTCGGTCGCGGAGAACGATCGGCCTACCGTGTCGCCGCCGCCGAGCTTCATGTTCGAGTCGGGCGTGATCGAGGTGTTGTTGAGACACGCGGCGAGGCTCGCGCAGGTGGTCGACGGGTCCCCGGCCGCGATGAACCGATAGGCCTGAGTGGCGGAGACGTCACCGGCACCGTCGACCGCCATCGCATAGAGGGTGTGGGGGCCCGGGGCGCGCGGGGTGACCGTGACCTTGGCCGCGTTGCTGGTCGCGGTCACCACCTCGGTGGCCGGCGGGTTGGTCGAGCTCGGCGCGATGTCAAGGTTGTAATAGAACTTCGTGCTGGCGGTTCCGGTGCTCGCCAGGCTGAACTGGCCCGCCGTACCGGATTGCGCCCCGGTGGCACCGCCGCCGTCGATGTTGGGGAAGACGTTGTTGACCGACGTGATGGTCGGCTCGTTGGGCGCCGTCGGCTCGGCGGTGAAGTGGCAGACCGGCGACCAGTCCGAATAAAGGATTCCGTCGAAGACGCGCGCCTGCCAGTCGACCGTCTTGCCGTTGGTGAGGGTCTTGATGAACGTGCTGGGCAGGCTATATTTCGTGGTCGATCCCGACGCCATATTGTCGCCGGACAGCGCGGTCGTCGTCGTGGTGGTGCCGTCGACCCAATACTTGAACGAGGTCTGCACCGAGTCGCCGTCCGGGTCGCTGACCTTGGCCGACAGGGCCGGCGTGTTGGTCGCGAGGGTCTTGCCGATGAACGGATACGGCGCGGTCGTGTCGCATCCCGCGTTGTTGGCGCCGGTGACAGCGTTCAACTGGGTGGTGCCAGGCGTAGCCGGCTTCCGGTCGAACGAGATCTGCAATGTCGGGTTCTTGGTGAACCGCTTGAAACCGTTGCGGCTCTTGCTCTTCTCGGCGGCGTCTTCGGCCAGAGCCACGGTGAGCGTCGGCCAGCTGCCGTTGGCCGCCTGGGTCATCAGCGACGTGACCGTGAACCCCTTGCTGACCGTCCCGTTGTTTGGGCAGTACGTCGGGTTGTAGCTCTCACCAAAGGTGACGCCGGTGTTGAAGCTTCCGGCGTACCCGGGCTGGTTGTTCCAGTCGGTACCCGAGTTGATCGCTCCCGCCCAATGCAGGTTGACCGTGGCATTGGCGGTGTCGCCGCAGGTGGCCGAATACATCTCGGTCGCGTTGACGGTGGCCAGGTTGATCTTCGATCCCCAGATCGCGGTGGGCAGCTTCCACTGGTAATAGGTGCGCATCGTGCCCTCGCAGCCGCTGTTCCACAGCTGCATGCCGACCGCGAGATAGCCGCTGTCACCCGCGTCACCGGAGTTGTTGTACAGCGACACGTGGTTGCACGGGCTGCCCTGCTTGACCTCGTCGAATGCCGGGGCCGCGCTCGGTGCGGCGGGATGCCAGTTGGCGGTCGGATCGATGTAGAGCGGGTAAACCGCGTGCGGGTCGGCGAGGAGCCCGGCGTCCGGCGTGAGACGCAACGAACGGCCGTCGTCCCGCACGCCCACGCCGGCCACCCGAGCGGCCGCGCCGGGGTGATCGACGTCGGACTGGTCGGGAACGGCCTGGTGGGTGACCGTCTTGACCGCAGGGCCATGGCCGGAGTCCCACATGATCGCCGAGGAGGTCTCGAGCACCGCGCCGGAGGCTCCCCCGGACACGGCGAAACCGTTCTCGGCTTGGGCCGTGCGGCGCGTCCCGCCAGTCACCTTGGAGGTCAGGGTGAGGCGGGCGAGCGCGGGATTCCTGGCCGCGGCGGCGTTGTGGACGACGAGGACCTCGTGGAAGCCCCCGGCTTCGGTCGCCGACACGACAAGGTCGACGCCGGGCAGCACTGAGTGGTAGGTGGCGCTGCTGCCCGAGACGCTGGGCGAGGGAAGCCGGCCCGGCCACGACAGGGCGTACGTGGTCGGGCCGGAGGTCGTGGTCAGCAGGGGCCCGCTGCCGCCACCGCTGAACCGGACGGTGCCGTACGCGGTGGCTTTCGGAGACACCGAGCCATCCGCATCGGCGTGCAGCGTCGTGTCGATCTTCACCCACTTGTCGCGCTGCTTCGTGCGTACCGGAACCGGGTTGGCCGTGAGGGTGAGGCCGCCGCCGGGCTGTGCCATCACCTGATCGGTCTCGGTCGTCATGCCCGCCACCGCCACCGGCTTGCCGATGGTGTGCGCCTCGACCGCGGCGGCCTTCATGGCGGCTTCGTCCCGATCGGTCAGTCCCTGGTCGTCGCGGAGCTTGGCGAGTCCGGCCGGCTGCGCGGCCGCGGCGGGCGCTTTGGCCGGCTTGGGCGGCGTTCCCTTCGGCTGCCGCTTCGGCGGTCCGGCGAGACGTCCGCCGACCGTCTTGCCGCCCGGTGATACCGGCGCCGCCTGAGCCGGTGAGGCTGCCCCCAAAGTAGACGCCAGCAGCACCGTTGCGCCGAACACCACGAGGGCCGAAGGCCCGTCGCGACGACTTCTACGTCCGGTCACGTTTTTCCTCTCATTCGTCTACGCCCAGGCATGACGACGACACCCCCGGTTGAGCGCAAGGTAGGTCCCTTACCCGGGTTGCACAAGACCGCTGAATTGACCCTTGCCTAAATACCGAAGTCAGAGGATTGGCGGTCGGCGAAAACGTCCTTTCCCTCGTCCTTTTACATCATCAAACCGCCCAAAGCTTCTAATTCTGGTTCGTCCAAAATTACTTTCCGTGATTCACGCTCGTCCAAGTCTCGGAGCCCCGGAACGGCCTTTCCTGAATAGGCGGACGGTGATACCGTCGCGGCGCT
Source organism: Actinoplanes sp. NPDC051411 (assembly GCF_040682075.1). Lineage (NCBI taxonomy): Bacteria > Bacillati > Actinomycetota > Actinomycetes > Micromonosporales > Micromonosporaceae > Actinoplanes > Actinoplanes sp. NPDC051411. The sequence continues at coordinate 5,694 of NZ_JBFBAD010000089.1, forward strand.
TGCCGAGATTCGGCGGCACGGGGGAGGCATTGTGTCTCAGGCGCTGAACCGCGCGCAAAAATGGCTGTCCAGCATTGCGGGAAAGGCCTCGAGACGACGGCGTGCCGTGCTCGCCGCGATTACGACCGCGGTACTGGTCGCCAACGTCATCACCGTCGCGCAGGCGCCGGCCTTGGCGGCGCCAGGCAAGCCGCCGCCGCTGCCCAGGCAGAAGTCGGTGCCGGTCACCGCGGTGGCCCTGCGCTACCGGGCACCCCGCGTCATGCCGAAGTGGGTCGCCCCCAAGGTCACCCTGCCGGCCGGCAGCGCCGACGTGGCGATCCCCTCCGGCTCGACGTCCGACGCCGAGGCGGGCACCTTGCCGGTCTGGGTCGGTCACTCGCGCACGAAGGCCGGCGGGAACCCGGACACCGTGCACGTTCAGATCGCCCGGCCCGCGGCGGCGTTGGCTGCCGGGGTGCACGGCGTACTGATGTCGCTGGCCGGCGCTTCCGCTGACCGCGGCACTCCCGTACACGTACGCCTCTCGTACGGCACCTATGCCGCCGCTTACGGCGGTGATTGGGCCGGTCGGCTGCGCCTGGTCGCCCTGCCCGCTTGTTCGCTCACGACGCCGGCGACGGCCGCGTGCCGTACGCGTACGCCGGTGAAATTCACGCAGGACCGTAAGTCGCAGACGCTGCAGGCCGACGTCGCGATGGCGCCGACGGCGGTGCTGGCCGCCGAGGCCGGCGCGAGCGGCGACGGCGGGAACTTTGCCGCGACGTCGATGAGCCCGGAGGGTTCCTGGCAGGCCGGTGGCAGCACCGATTCCTTCGCCTACCAGTACCCGTTCACGCTGCCGACCGTGCCCGGCGGTCTGGTGCCGACGCTGAAATTGTCATACAGCTCGGAAGTGCAGGACGGTCTGACGTCCTCGCAGAACTCCCAGGCGTCGGTGGCCGGTGACGGCTGGTCGTTGAGTTCCGGCTTCATGGAACGCTCCTATGCCTCGTGTTCGCAGAACCCGGCCGGCGCGACGAAGAGCGGCGACAGTTGCTGGTCGGACGACAACCAGCTGACGCTGTCGCTGAACGGCCAGAACAGCACGATCATCCTGGACGACAACGGCGGCGGCTACCACGCCGAATCCGATGCCAACGAGAAGATCGAGCGGCTCACTGGTGCCACGAACGGCGCCGACGCCGGCGAGTACTGGCGGGTCACCACCAACGACGGCATCCAGTACTACTTCGGCCTCAATCATTTGCCCGGCTGGACCGGTGACAGCACGCCGGCCACCAACTCGGTGCAGACCGAGCCGGTGTTCTTCACCAAGTCGGTCGCCGACCGGCCGTCCTGCTACGACGCGACGTTCGCAAAGTCGTACTGCCAGGAGGCGTACCGGTGGAACCTCGACTACGTCGTCGACCCGCACAAGGACGTGGTCTCGTACTTCTACGCGACCGAGAGCAACGAGTACTCGCGGGACAACGGCTCCACCGCGAACGCGACCTACTCCAACGGCGCCCGTCTGGTGAAGGTCCAGTACGGGCAGCGCGACCAGCAGGTCTACACCACGACCCCGGCCGGCGAGGTCGATCTCGGGTACAACGGCCGGTGCAGCACCTCGGACAGCGGGTGCGCGGTCAAGACATTGTCCTCCGACACTGCGAGCAAGTGGCCGGACGTGCCGTACGACCAGCACTGCGACGATGGGGCCTCGTGCGCCAACGTGACGCCGTCGTTCTGGACCGAGTACGAGCTGACCAGCGTCCAGACCTCGGCCCTGGTCGGCGCCGGCCTGAGCCCGGTCGACTCGTGGGCGCTAAAGTATTCGTTCCCTTCCACCGGTGAACAGCCCGGCACGCCGCAGACCGCGCCGGCGCTGTGGCTGGACTCGGTCACGCACACTGGTCAGGACGCGAACGGGGGCGGCGATCCCACTCCGGTTACCCTGCCGCCGACCGTCTTCACGGGGCAGGCGATGGCGAACCGGGTTGACCTGACCCGCGGCTACATCCCGTTCACCCGCCACCGGCTGAAGACGGTCACGACCGAGTCCGGGGCGACCATCACGGTCGACTACTCGTCGGCCGTCTGCAGCACCTGCACACCGGCCGATCCGTCGCAGAACGCGACCCTGGCCTATCCGGTCTACTGGACGCCGCCGACCGAGACCGCGCCGATCCTCGACTACTTCAACAAGTACATCGTGGCCGCGGTCACCGAGGACGACCCGACCGGAGGGTCGGCGAACGACGTCGTCGTCACCCACTACACCCCGGTCGGCAGTCCGGCCTGGCACCACAACGACAGCCCGCTCACGCCGGCCGCCTCCCGCACCTGGGACGACTTCCGCGGCTACACCGGCATGACGGTCACCAAGGGCACGGCGCCGGAACCGGTCCAGAAGGTCACCACGAGCTACTTCCGGGGCATGGGCGGGGCCATCAGGAACAGCCGCGACAGCGCGACGTTCGTCGACGCTGACCGCTACGCGGGTATGGAGTACGAGGAGCAGGACTTCAACGGCGGCGACGTGGTGAAGGACACGATCACCATGCCCTGGAGTTCGGGTGTCCTAGCCACGCACCAGTTGTCCGGAGGACTCCCGGCCCAGCAGGCCTTCCACACCGGCACCGCCTCGACCCGCATCTACACCCCGCTCGCCTCGGGCGCGGTGCGAGAGACCGAGTCCGACAACAGGTTCGACGACGCCGGCCGGGTCGTCCAGACCGACGACCAGGCTGACATCGACGTCGGTACGGACGACACGTGCACCACCACGTCGTACGCCTCGGGCGCCGCCGGAATCCTGACCGACGCGTCCGAGGTCAAGACGGTGGCGGTGCGCTGCGGCGCCACACCGGACTACCCGGACGACGCGATCTCCGACGTGCGCACGTACTACGACAACTCGACGACTCTGGGCGCGGAACCGGCGGCCGGCGACGCCACCCGCACCGACGTGGTCACCGCCTACACCGGTTCGACGCCGACGTTCACCACCACCGCGTCAGCGACGTTCGACCAGTACGGCCGGACGCTGACGGCGACCGACGCGGCGAACCTCAAGAGCCGGACCAGCTACACGCCGGCCATCGGTGCGAACCCGACGTCGACGACGACCATCGACCCGATGAACCTGTCCACCAAGATGACGGTGGACCAGGCCCGTGGTCTCACCCTGACCACCACCGACCCGGCCGGATACGTGACCAGCGAGCAGTACGACGCGCTCGGGCGGGCTACGGCGATCTACAAACCGGGATCGACGGCCGGGACGCCCAGCATCAGATTCGAGTATCACGAGCTGAACAACGCTCCCAGCACGATCGACACGTTCACGCTCGCCAGCGACGGACAGACCTACCTCGACTCGAGGGTCCTCTACGACGCGATGTTGCGTTCGCGAGAGACGCAGACGCAGACCGCCGACGGAGGCCGGGTCGTCGCCGACACCGTCTACAACACCGACGGGCTGAAGTCCGAGGACGCCGGGCCGTATTACAACTCAGGCCCGGTCTCGAGCAAACTCGTGCAGGCGCAGGCCGGCGATGCCGGACCGGAGACCGGGTACGCGTACGACCAAGCCGGGCGGCTCGTCAGCGAACAGGCCTACTACGACGGCACACCGACGTGGGAGACGACCCACGCGTACGGCGGGAACTTCGTGACCACCGTTCCCCCGCCCGGCGGCACCCCGACCACGACCGTGACCGACGCACTCGGCAACACCACCGACCAGATCCAGTACCACAGTGGCGTACCGGTCGACTACCTGCACGACCCGGCGTCCGACTACGACGACACGCACTACACGTACTTCCCGAACGGTAAATCGGCGACGATGGCCGACGCCGCCGGCAACAAGTGGTCGTGGAAGTACGACCTTGTCGGTGACGTCGTCGAAGCGGACGATCCGGACAGCGGCCGGAGCACCTACACGTACGACACCGATCGTCGCGTCAGCACGGTGACCGACGCGCGGAAGCGTCAGACGACCACGAACTACGACCACGACGGACGTAAGACCGGAGTCTGGGACACCACCTCCACGACCGCGCTGAGCACGAGCAACCAACTGGCCGCGTGGACGTACGACACCGCCGGGAAGGGCCTCCCGTATTCGTCGACGTCGTACTCAGGCGGTGACGTCTATACCGACACGATCAGCAAGTACAACGGCTTCGGCGGTCCGGACACCGAGGTCGTGAAGCTCACCGGGGCCGACGCCGCGCTCGTCCCGGCGACCGGATACACGACCTACTACCGCTACACCGCCAACGGCGCGCCCAAGGAAATCTGGGACCCGGCCGCCGGCGGCCTGCCACAGGAAACTGTGACCTACGGCTACAAGACCGGCGATCCGACCGGGGTGGTCACCTCGCTGAGCAGTTCGGCGTGGAACTACGTCTCGGCGATCGGCTACTCCGAGTACGGCGAGCCGCTTCGGTTCACGCTGCCCACGGCCGGCGGCACGATCTGGCAGGACCGTAGCTACGACGGCCAGACGCACAACCTGACCGACATCAAGATCACCGACTCCGGTACGTCGGGGACCGTCGACGACCTGGCCTACACGTACGGCAACTCCACCGTGTCCAAGGGCACCGGCCTGGTCACCAGCATCGTCGAACAGCGCGATTCGGGCGCCACCGTCGACACGCAGTGCTACACGTACGACTACGCCGCCCGGCTCGATCAGGCGTGGACGGCGACCGACGGATGCGCGACCACGCCGACCGGCACGGCCCGATCGACGGTGGGCGGGCCGGTCAGCCCGTACTGGCAGTCCTGGACGTACGACAAGGGCGGCAACCGGAGCACCCAGACCGACCACTCCCCGACCGGCGTCGCGGGCGACAAGACCACCACTTACAACTACCCGGCGGCCGGCACGTCCCAGCCGCACACGCTGACCAGCGCGGGTGGTGCCAGCTACGCCTACGACGCCTCGGGCAACACCACGACCGTCGTCGGCGGCCCCAACGGCAACCAGGCGCTCAACTGGACCACCGCGGGCAACCTCGACACCGACACCACCACGGCCGGGACCACCCAGTACGTCTACGACGCCTCCGGCGATCTCGTGGTGCGCCGCGACCCGGCCGCGGCGACGCTCTACCTCGGCGACACCCAGGTCGTGCTCGATCGCAGTGCCAACACGACCAGCGCCACCCGCTACTACTCGGTCGACGGCACGACGATCGCCTCCCGGACATCCAGCAACAAGCTCACCTACCTCGTGTCCGACCGGCAGGGCACCACGCAGACATCACTGGACGCCACCACCCAGGCGGTCACCCGCCGTTCGTTCCTGCCGTTCGGGCAGGTGCGCGGGGCAACACCCACCTTCTGGGCCGGCGACCTCGGCTTCCACTCCGGGACCAACGACACCGTCACCGGTTTCGAAAACCTGGGCGCCCGCGAGTACGACCCGTCGACCGGTCGGTTCCTGTCGGTCGACTCGGTGCTCGACGCGGGGAATCCGCAGCAGATCAACGGCTACGACTACGCCGACAACGACCCGATCACCCTCTCCGACCCGCTCGGCACCGACCCTTGCTGGGCCGGCGGCGACGGCTGCTCCGGAACCGGCCATGACGTCACCGACTCGAGCGGCCGGTACTACCCGACGGTCGAAACCCGCGACGCGGCCCTCGGCAAGGCCGGAGGCAAGAAGGGCCACAGCAACGAAGGCAGCAAGAGTACGGACCGCCCGAACGGCCTCACCACGACGCACAACAGCGACGGCTCCCTCGAGATCGAAAAAGTCCACATCGACCCGAATTACGTCAAGGACCCCGACGAGTACGCGGCGATGGTCACCGAGTTCTACTACGAGGGACTGGCCCGCGGCACCAGCGACAACACGCTGACCCTGCTCAGCTCGATGTACCTGGCCTGCCAGAGTTCAGAGGGCGTCTGCACCCCGTCCTTCTCGGCCGAAATCCACGGAACGATCGCGACCCGGGTCATGAGCGACCAAGGCTGCCACGACGACTGCCTTAAGAGATACGAATTCACGGTCGCCGTCGTCCAGAGCATGATCGGCAGCGCCCAGGAAATCCGATCCGAGGGCGGCCCACGAACGGTAGAGCAAGAATCCGAGGACGAGGCCGAAACCAGCCTGGTGGACGGCGCCGACGGTAAGAGCCTGATGTGTGGCGGCGAAAGCTTCACCGCCGACACACCTGTCCGGATGGCCAACGGCAGCACGAAACGTATCGACCAGGTCAAGGTCGGCGACCGGGTGCTCGCCACCGACCCGGTAACCGGCAAAACGTCGGCACAGACGGTCACGGCCGTCATGGTCCACCACGACACCGACCTGGCCGATCTGGTGGTCATAGATCAAACGGGCCGTACGACATCCGTCCACACGACCATGAACCACCCGGTCTGGGATCAGAGCAAGCGTGCATTCGTCGAGACCGGCCGACTGGCTGCTGGTGACCAGCTCCGAGAGCTGAACGGCCGGGTCACCGTACTCGCCGTGGTCCCGCTGATCGGCGGCGAGGACATGTACGACCTCACCGTCGCGACAGTACACACCTTCTATGTGCTCGCCGGCAACGTGCCGGTCTTGGTGCACAACACGTCGGGCTGGTGTATTCCTGAATCTGAGCGCGTCGGGGAGGCGGATCTAATCGCCGAGGGGCACGCAGGATCAAAGCATGCGGGAGACTTTCCTGGAATGTCCGTCAAAGACCTCGAGGGCCACGTGCGCCGAACGATGGAGGATCCGGCCCGCGTCAAGAATCTTGAAAGAGGACGCAAGGCTTATCAGGGGAAAGACGGGTCGACGATCGTCATTCACGATCCGAATAGCCCAGACGGAGGAACGGTGTTCCGGCGTGATCCGGCTACAATCGATGAGTATTGGGAAGATGATCTAAATTGATTCCAGAAGCGTCGTTTGTTCCGAGTTCTCTACTTACTGCTGGTGAGATAAAACTGCTGCGGAGGGCGCTGGCGGAGTGGGGTGGGCCTGCGCATTGTAGCGATGAAATGGCCTTCGGTATGGGATTCGCGTCAGAGGCTGATTTGTTGGATAAATGCGCATCCTTCAAGGCGTCGCTAGTTAGCGATACATCGATATCTCCGGCGGATTGGGCTCGTATACTGCTCGCAGCGGAGGTAGTCTTCATCAGTGACATTTCCGGTTCTGGCATCGACTGGCAGACGACCACCGGATTCACTGATGTCGCCACCGTCGAAACTCTACGTTTGATTCAGCGTAAGTTGGTGCGGGTCATTCGTGCATATTATGGGAGAAGGCCTTCCGGCTGATGGGATTTCGTTTTCTGTTTTGGGTGCAACGCTCCAGGTTGGCGGGTCATGGGTGGCCGAGATCGGGGCTCATTGCGGAGGGCCAGAGGGCTTCGGGCTACTTTGCCGTGTGTGTTGGCGGGTGCTGAAAGGCCTGGGCATGCTCTTCCGTTGCTGTCGCGGCTGATGTCAGTCGATCATTTTGATCGAGAGTTGTCGATTTATTCAGTTGGGTGTCGGGCACGCCTATTGCTGTGGCCGGTCTATCATGTCGTGCGCGCGTGGCCGTAGGCCGTGGCGCGTGCGCACGGCCCGGCTTCGGCCGGGCCGTTTCTTGATTTTGTATAGCTTTCTTAGCCAGACTTCCCGATCTTAGCCAGACTTCCCGATCGATAGTGGTGCGAATGCTTCCAGGGTGAACTCTTCGGACACTCGTCGCCGCTCGGCTCTCGTGGCGGCAGTCGGTGGCGCGGCGTGCTGGGTGGGCGCCGTAGGATCTGCGCCGGCCAGACGCCAATCCGGCCGCGCGAGTAGTTTCTCTGCGCGGGAACGCGCGACACGGGAGTGAGCGCACGGATCTGTCAGTGCGTTCAGGCCGGGTCGAGCCGTATGGTCGTCGCGGTGGCCGGGGTCCGGGTCATTGCCTGGGTGTAGGAGGAGTTGCCGTACTTGCTGCGGTACGCCTCATCGATCTGCTCGTTGACGGCGGGGTTGTCGTCGGTGGTGAAGCGGACCTGGTGGTGTCGCCCGTGCGCGAGTACGGAGCCGGTGCCGTGGCGGCGGGCCCGTCGGTACCAGATGCCGGCTTCGCCTTTCCAGGACCGTACGTACAGATTGTCGTCGACGGAAACGATCCAGATCGGTGTGCGCACGTCGGGTTTGCCCGGCGCGGGTACGACGATGTCGATCTCTCCGGTGTCGGCGAGCTGCCGGATGGTCGTGGTTTCCCAAGTCATGACGGTCGCCTTCCCAAGATCAAGCTTGTGGGTGCGGATGCTCATTCGGTCGCCGGCGTTGCCGGCTCGGTGGTCGTGGCCGCCCAGCTGGCTAGCAGGCGCAGGGTGTCGTGGGCGGGTGTGCCGGTTTCGGCGCTGTAGGCGGTCAGGGTGAGCCCGGGGTCGGCGGGTAGGGGCATAGCTTCGAAGGCGAGGTCGAGGCGGCCGACGACGGGATGGTGGAAGTGTTTGACGCCGGTGTGGTGCAGGCGCACGTTGTGCGCGGCCCAGCGGGTGCGGAAGTCGTCGCTGCGGGTGGCGAGCTCACCGACGAGGTCGGTGAGGTCTTTGTTGTACGGGTCGCGGCCGGCTTCGGTGCGCAGCAGGTTGACGGTGGTGTCCGCGGCGTCGCCCCAGTCGGGATAGAAAGTTTCGGCGGCCGGGTCGAGGAAGCAGAACCGGGCCAGGCTGACCGGCCGCGCGGTGGTGGTGAACGCCGGTGAGTAGAGCGCCTGCCCGAGCGGGTTGATGGCGAGGATGTCCAGCCGTCCGTTGCGGATAAACGCCGGCGCGTCGGTCATGGCGTCGAGCAGGCTGCGCACCCCGGGCCGGATCTGCGGCCTGGCCGGTCGTCGCGGTCGGGTGCGGGGGCTGGTGTTGGCGGCCCGGGCGAGATCGTGCAGGTGGGAGCGTTCGGCGTCGTCGAGTTGCAGGGCGCGGGCGATGGCGTCGAGCACATTGTCGGAGACACCGGAGAGGTTCCCGCGTTCGAGGCGGGTGTAGTAGTCGGGGCTGACACCGGCGAGCATCGCGACTTCGGCACGACGCAGCCCGGCGACGCGGCGGGTGCCGCCGAAGTTCGGTAGCCCGGCCTGCTCGGGGGTGAGTTTGGCGCGTCGGCTGGCCAGGAATTCGCGGACGTCGCCCTGGGTGTCCATGCCAGCCACCGTACGGGGCTCGGCGTAGGGCAGAGGGGTTCTGTTATTACCTGCTAAGCCAAGCCCTCCCACCCGCCGCGTTCGGCGCGTTGCATGGGGGAGGTAAACCCCGTCGTCGGCGAACGTTTCCGCTGGCCGAAGGCGGTCTCGAGGATCAGGGAGCACGTGTTTCTCATGGCGGCAACTTCGGAGCACCGGGCGGCAGGGCGCACGCTGGCGATCGCGGCGGCCGGCAGCTTGCTGGTGCTGGTCGCCTTTACGACCCCCTTGGCGACGCTGCCGGCCACCGCCGCGGGTGTGCACGCCGGCCCGGGAGCGCAGGCGTGGATCTTGAGTGGGATGAGTGTGGGCTGCGCGGCCGGGCTGCTGTCCAGCGGTGCGCTCGGGACGACTACGGGCGCCGGCGCATGTTCTTGGCTGGCGCCGTGATTCTCGCGGCGGGCTCGCTGCTGGCTGCGGCTGCTCCTGATGCGTTGCTGCTGGTCCTGGCCCGTATCGTGCAGGGCCTGGGTGGTGCCGCGGTCGTGGCCTGCAGTCTGGGCTTGATCGGCAACGCCTACCCGGAGGGCCGTGAGCGGGCCCGGGCGACGGGGATCTGGGGTGCCGCGCTCGGTGCCGGCGTGGCGATCGGCCCGTTCCTCGCCCTCGGCCTGCAGGCCACCGCCGGCTGGCGCTCGGCTTACACCCTCACGGCCGCGCTTGCCGTGGCGTTGGCCGCGTGCGGCCGGTCGGTGCTGGCTGAATCGCGCGCCGTCCGGACCCGGCCGGTCGACGTACTCGGAGCGGCGCTGCTCGCATTCGGGTTGTCGGCGTTGCCGGCCGGGCTGGTCGAGGGCCGCGGCGGTTGGGCACGGCCGGCCACTGGGTCTGCTGCTGCTCGGCGCGGCGTTGATCGCCGGGTTCGTGGCGGCGGAGCACCGGGGACGGCATCCGATGCTGGACCTTTCGCTGTTACGGCGGCCGGACTTCACCGGCGCGCTGGTCGCCGCCGCGGCCACCGGGGGTCCTGTCGATCACTTCGTACACACCGATCATCGTCGAGCAGGGCCTGGCCGGGTCCGCGCTGGCCGGAGCGTCGGCGATGCTGGCCTGGTCGGGTCTGAGCGCGCTCACCCCGCTGACGGCCCGGTGGCTGTCGGCCCGCATGACACCGCGGACGCAGCTGCTCGCGGGCCTGCGTTACGTGGGCTCGGCGATTGACCTCGCCGTGGTCTCGATCACCGTCACCCGCGGCGGCCACGACCCAGCGGCCGTACTGCACGGCTGGAGCGTCGCGGTGCTCCTCACCAGCGCGTTCTCGCTGCTCGGCGCGCTAGTCGTGCTGCTCACCCGGCAGCGGGCCACTGCCGCTGAACCCGTCCACGCCCGCGTCTGGGCCGCGTAGCCGCCCAGCGGCGGGGGACGCGCCTACTCCTACACACCGAAAAGAGGCATTCATGGAACTGCTACCGGTACGCCCGACCGTCAAGACGCCCGCGGAAACGTTCACCGGCGACGTCTACCTGACGCCCATCTACACCGGGACCGGTCCCTCACGGATGACCGTCTCGCTGGTCCGGTTCACGCCGGGCGCCCACACCAACTGGCATCGCCACGCCGTCGGGCAGACGTTGCACGTCACCGACGGTGTCGGTCTGGTCGGCACCCGCGACGGATCCGTACTGCGTATCCACGCCGGTGAGACCGTTGTCTGCCCGCCGGACGAGGACCACTGGCACGGCGCCGCCGCCGACATGTTCATGAGCCACTTGGCGATGCTCGAGGCCCAGCCCGACGGCGGTGACCCCACCACCTGGCTCGAACCGGTCACCGACGAGCAATACCAGCAAGCCAACAAGCACTGAAGGAGCATCATGCGTGGAGTTGTCCTGCACGCCCCCGGCGACGTCCGGGTCGAGAACCGTGAAGACCCGCGGATGGAGCAGCCGAGCGACGCGATCATCCGCGTCGCCGCCGCCTGCGTCTGCGGCTCGGACCTGTGGCCCTACCGCGGCATCGAAGCGGTCAACCAGCCGACGCCGATGGGTCACGAGTACGTCGGCGTGGTCGAAGAAGTCGGCGCCGAGGTGACCACCATCAAACCGGGTCAGTTCGTCGTCGGCTCGTTCTTCGCCTCTGACAACACCTGCGAGATCTGCCAGGCCGGATATCAGTCCCGCTGCGTACACGCCGAACCGGTCGGCGCGATCGGCACCCAGGCCCAGTACGCGCGGATCCCCCTCGCGGACGGCACCCTGGTCGCCACGCCCGACCAGCCGACCGACGATCTCATCCCGAGCCTGCTCGCGGCCTCCGACGTGCTGGGCACCGGCTGGTTCGGTGCCGTCGCCGCCGAGGCCGGACCCGGCAAGACCGTCGTGGTCGTCGGCGACGGCGCGGTCGGCCTGCACGCCGTGCTCGCCGCCAAGTACCTCGGCGCCGAACGGATCATCGCGATGAGCCGGCACGCCGACCGGCAAAAACTCGCCCTGGAATACGGGGCGACCGACATCGTCACCGAACGCGGCGACGACGGCGTCGCCAAGATCAAAGAACTGACGAACGGGCTCGGCGCGCACTCCGTCGTCGAGGCCGTCGGCACCCAGGAATCGATGATGCAGGCCATCCGGACCACCCGCCCCGGCGGACACATCGGCTACGTCGGTGTCGCCCACGACGTTCAACTGCCCGGCGACGAGCTGTTCTTCGCCGAGGTCCACCTGCTCGGCGGCCCCGCACCGGTACGCCGGTTCCTGCCCGAACTCGTCGACCTGATCGTCCGGCGAGAGCTCGACCCCGGCAAAGTGTTCGACTTGACCCTGCCGCTGGAGCAGGCCGCCGAGGGCTACCAGGCGATGGACCAGCGCCGCGCCATCAAGACTCTCCTTCGCCCGTGACAAGGACCGACCCTATGACTACGACTCCTGACCGGCCATCTTCGGACCAGCTGAGCCCGCAACACCAGGCCACCGCCGCCATCGGAGCGTTCGCCGCCACCGGCCGACTACCGCACCTGCGCGACGCGCTCACCGAAGGCCTAGACGCCGGGCTCACCGTCAACCAGATCAAAGAGATCCTCGTCCAGATGTACGCCTACGCGGGCTTCCCGCGCAGCCTCAACGCCCTCGGCGAGTTCATGTCCCTGCTCGAACAACGCCGCGCCGACGGAATCACCGACCTGGCCGGCGAGCAGCCGAAGCCGCTGCCCGTCGGCACCGACATTCTCGAGCGCGGCACAGCCAACCAGACCCAGCTCTCCGGCGCTCCCGTGACCGGCCCGCTGTTCGACTTCGCCCCCGCCATCGACCGGTACCTCAAAACGCATCTGTTCGGTGACATCTTCAGCCGCGACAACCTCGACTGGCAAGCCGCGAGATCGCCACCGTCGCCGCGCTCGCCAGCCTCGACGGCGTCGACAGTCAACTGCGGTCCCACCTCGGCATAGCACTCAACACCGGCCTTGCCCCAGCCCAGCTACGCGCCTTTACCGCCGTGCTCGGCAATCGCCTCGGACCAGAGTCCGGCGAGCGCGCAGCACGCATCCTCGACGACGTCCTGGCGCAACGGGCCTGACCCCGTGCACCGGCCGGGTCGAACCGGCCACGGCACCGCGGCATCCCGCCGTCCCGACCGGCACGACGACGCCCACCGACAGGAGCAGAAATGAAATCGCCGTCATCGGTACCGGCATGGTCGGGCGCGGTCTCGCCGCCGCCCTGACCGACGCCGGTCACGACGTCGTCATCGGGTGACTTCAACATCGCTGTCATCCGCGCGAAGTAGTGGCGCACGCCGCGGCTCCGACCCCGCTCGTACACCTTGAAGGAGGCACCATGCAGACACGAACCCTCGGCCAGGGCCTGCGCGTCTCGGCCATCGGCCTGGGCGCCATGGGCATGTCCCAGAGCTACGGACCCAACCCCGGCGACCGCGACGCCATGATCGCCGTACTACGCGGCGCAGTCGAACGCGGCGTCACCTTCTTCGACACCGCCGAGGTCTACGGCCCGTACGTCAACGAAGAGCTCGTCGGCGACGCCCTCGCCGCGCTACGCGACCAGACCGTCATCGCCACCAAGTTCGGCTGGCGCATCGAGGACGGCAAGTCCGTAGGACTCGACAGCCGCCCCGAACAGATCAGACGAGTCGCCGACGCGTCGCTGCGACGGCTGCAGGTTGACCGAATTGATCTGTTCTACCAGCACCGCGTCGACCCGAACGTACCGATCGAGGACGTCGCAGGTGCGGTCGGAGACCTCGTTCGGGCGGGCAAAGTGGCCCACTTCGGACTCTCCGAAGCCGCCGCGGACACCATCCGCCGCGCCCACGCCGTACACCCCGTGACCGCGGTGCAAAGCGAATACTCCCTATGGACCCGCGACCCCGAACCCCAAGTCCTACCCACCTGCGCCGAACTAGGCATCGGATTTGTGCCGTTCAGCCCACTCGGCAAAGGCTTCCTCACCGGCACCGTCAGCACCGCCACCGAGTTCACCACCGGCGACATCCGCGCCACCATCCCACGGTTCGACACCGACAACCGCGCCGCCAACCAAGCCCTGGTCGACCACATCACCGGCCTGGCAAACGCGAAGGACGCCACACCGGGCCAGATCGCCCTCGCCTGGCTCCTCGCCCAGCAGCCGTGGATCGTCCCCATCCCCGGCACCCGGCGACTCGAACGCGTCGAGGAGAACGCCACCGCCACGCGGGTACCGCTGTCCGCCGACGAGCTCGCCGACCTCAACGAGCTGGCCGCCCGCATTGGAGTCCAGGGCAACCGCTACAACGAGCAGCACCTGGGCCTCGTCGGCAGGTAGACATCTACACATTGCCTCGCACGGGCCAGGGGCGTGGCGAGGCCCGTGCCGTGGCCAGCCATGCCGAGCAGACCGCCCGCTCCATTGCCGATCCGGACCGGCAGGTAAAGGCATTAACCGACCTGGTTCGAGTGGTTGCGGCCGCAGGCAGGCACGAACAGGGGCCAGCCCGATAAGCTGCTGCGGCCACAGCCATCGAGACCCGGAGGCCGCCTTGGAGATCAGGTCCGCCCAGAAGCTGACCTGGGAAAACAAGCTCGCCAAGGGGTTCAACACCAGCGAAGTCCCCTGGAATTCTGCCTGCTGCAAGGCGAGGTGGCCGAAGCCTTCGACGCCTGGCGACGCACACACGACAACCTCGGCGAAGAGCTGGCGGACGTCGCGATTTACGTTATGTCCCTCGCGGAGATGACCGGCGTCGACCTTCAGGAAGCCGTCGAGCAGAAGCTTGCGAAGAACGCCAAGCGCACGTACGTCAAGGATGAGGCATCCGGAACCTTGGTCAAAGCGGGCCTTCCAGACGCCAACAGGTAGCCAAAGGAAGAGCTCGCCTTTCCGCGGCCCAGAAGCCCGGCCGCCAGAAGGTAAGCGGCCGAAATCCTGATCGCCGATGACCTCAAGCCGTGTGCCGTCGGAGACCGGACGACGGCACAGCCACATTGACCACGCGATCTGCCCCCGCGATGCCACATGAAGCTGAGATGAGAAGCTCTCACCTGGACTTGCGGCGACAGTAGGTGCTTCAGGTCCGTCCACTGCCGGTACGACAGGGACGTAGGTTGGGTGCTTGTGTTCGACGAACCGGATTTTGAACTGACGTGGCCGACGCAACTTGTCGGTGTGCGGCCTCATCTCACCGAGCGGGATGCCGAGCAGGGCGAGCAGGTTGCGCCGGTGGGGTCGAAGGGGAAGGCATTTCGCCGACCCGCACAACCCTTGGCAGCGCGGCACGAACGAGATCACCAATGGACTGCTACGCCAATATTTTCCCAAAGGCACCGACATAGCCCGCTGGAGCCGCGACGACCTCGACGCCGTCGCCGCCACCCTCAGCAACAGACCGCGCAAGTCGCTCGGCTGGAAACGCCGGCCGAAGCCATGAACGAACTGCTACCTCCGTCAAGGTAGTGACGTTGCGACGACCAGTTGAAAACTGGAACGACCTCGAACTCTCCCTCGCAACCCTGCGCGCACTGCGCGGAGCCAGGTGGGGCCACGTCAGACCGTCAGAACCAAACTGGACCCTCGGCCTACTCTGCGGCCTCACATGATCTCGGCCTGTCGATGTCATGCGGTCGTGCCGTAGCCGACCGGAGGTAATCCAGGTGATGATGTCCGACTTGGGGGTCACGCCGTCGGGGTCGACGTAGACCCAGTCGTCGATCATGAACGAGGCCACCCGTTCCGGGTCGTTGGCGACAAGCGCCTGGTCCCACGCCGCCGACAGCGCGCGAACGTCAGGCTCTGAGCCCATCGTGCGATCGTATCGACTTGGGCGCGCCGCGTGGCGCGCCGGCTCGTATTGGCAGCCCGCGGCCAGGATCGCTCCAGGTTGATGACTGGCATCGACGGTCAGCAGCGCGTGAGTCCCGGTGCAGTGTTCGGCCGCGACGAGCGCGCGGGCGTCCGACGCGCCGTCACGGTGCGGACAACGAACTTGCCGAAGACGCCTCCCGGGCCGGGCCGCTCACACCCGTACTTTCCTCGGCCTGACCCGGGTGCCGATCTTCTGCCTGACCGGCACCCGTACGTCATCGGGCCCGATGGGCGTCAGCCGTTGACGAAGGCGTTCGCGGCGGAGATGCCCTTGCTGTCGATCGCGCTGTTCGACTCGACCGGGCTGGGCACTTTGCCCGGGAAGACGATGTAGGTTACGCCCGAGTCGACGCCGCCGGTCTCCGGGTTCGAGTCGATGCCGAGCGCCTTCGCGGTCGCGTACGACGCCTCACCGATGATGTTGCTGGGCCCTTCGTCGGCGAAAACGGCGTACACGACCTTGTTGTTGTAGATGATGGCAGCGACGCTGCCCGGCTTGATGCCGTTGCTGCTGTAGCTGAACCGTGAGCTCGGCAGCGGGATGACGAAATAGTGCGTGCTGTCGGCCTGGAACGGCTTGCCCTTCGACGTCTCGAACGAGGTCTCGTCTTGATACCAGGGGTCGGTGTCCTCGTTGCAGTTCGCCGTGCTCACGCCGTCGCAGTCGATGTCCATGTCGGCCTTCCAGAAGAACGCCGAGCCCTGCTTGCAGATGTTGACGGTCGACGACTCGCCGTCGTCGGTGGCGTACTTGCCTTTGGAGACCACGTTGCAGGTCTTCACCTTGGCGAGCAGAGCGGCGGCGCTCGGGCCGCTCGCCGCCAGCGCTGGCGTAGTGGCGGTGAAGGTTCCGGTCAGTACGGCGAGTCCGACGAGTCCTGCCTTGAGCGTGCGGTTCATGTGCTCCTCCGAGAGCTGGCAGCCGGTGCCAGGACTGTTAGGTAACCTGCCTGACAATTAGGTGCTGCCGACCGTATCGACCACGGACGATGCGCACAAGGATTGATCCCGGCCTATTTCTTTCACGATCTGTCTACGTAGCTGGATGGACTCCGGTAGCTGCATTGACGGACATGATGGTGAGAGTTAGCTTGGCCTTGCTTAGCTTCCACCACTACGAACGCCGTCTATATATGTGGACACAAATGGAGCCGCAAATGCGTACGCAAGCGGTGGCGGCGTCGTTTGCCGCCCTGGTCGCCGCGGCGGGCGCCGCCCCGCCCCGCCGCCCCGCCTCCGCCCCGGTCATGACGCCGGCGACCGCGGGCGGCAGGCCGGTGTCGATCCACGGTTCGGCCCGGGTCAGTGCGGGCGCGCCGGACCAGGTGCTGTTCGGACAGTACGAGGCGGTCAGATTGCGCAGGGCGGAGCTTGGCCGGCGCCGCGACGGCGACCAACGACCGAACAATCCGTTGCATGTCTCCGACCCCCAGGGGAAGGCGCAGTCGTCGAGGGTGCGGACCGCGGACGGACCCGGCGTGGCGGCCTCGGTGTCCGCCACCGCCGTCGATCAGGCCGGCCGCCCCGGCCGCCCGCCATCAGTAAGGAGACGACCATGTCCACCGATCCGATTCCCCGCGGTCCCCGCCGCCGGGCCGTCCTCGCCACCTTCGCGCTCGCCGCCGTCGGCGCGCCGCTCGCCCTGAGCCAGCCGTGGGCGAGTGCGGCCACCGCGCCCGGGCGGCGGTCCGTGGGTGACGCTCTCGCTGCACCGCAGTGGCAGCAAGGAGACGTTGCAGCTGCAGGCGGACAGCACCAGCGGCGCCCCGGCTATCGGTACGACCGACCTGTCTCCGCTGCGCAACAAGTGGATCACCGTCGAGCTGACCTTCAAGATCGGGCCGAGCGGCACCGGGCGGTTCCTGGTCCGCAACGGCACCGGCTCCAGCGCCCCGGTCGTGGTCGACGCCAGCCGCTCCGGCCTGAAGATTCCCGACCAGGACGACTACGTGCGGCCGAAGTGGGGGATCTACCGCTCGGTCGAGAGCGCCAAGTCCGACATCATCGACACCCACCTGTTCATTCGGAACTTCAAGGCCTACCGCGGTACGTGAGCTTCGCCGGACGGTCCGAGGGCCTGCCGCAGCCACTCCTCGACGTCGGCGATGTGCACCGTGGCCCGCGCCCGGGCCAGCTCCGGCTCGCGTGCGGCGAGCGCCTGACGGATCGCCTGATGCTGCTCGATCGTGCGCAGCACCGCGTTTTCCTGGGTCAGGCCGCGCCACACGCGGGCGCGCAGCGTCGGCGCGGACAGGCTCTCGATCAGTGAGGCGAGCACCGCGTTGCCCGAGCCGGTCGCGATCCGCCGGTGGAACTCGAGGTCGGCGGCTATCAAGTCGTTGAGACCGTCGACGTCGTCGTGACCGGGGGCGTCCCCGGTCACCGCGATCAGCGCTCCGAGCGACTCGATCTCGCTGTCGCTCATCGCCCGGGCGGCCATCGCGGTGGCCGCGGGCTCCAGGATCCGGCGCACCGCCAGCAGATCGAGCACGCTGTCGTCGCCGTGGAAGTCGAGCAGGAAACCAACCGTCTCCAGCAGTGCCTCGGGCCGCAGGCTGGTCACATAGGTGCCGTCGCCGTGGCGTACGTCGAGCACCCGGATCAGGGAGAGCGCCCGCACCGCCTCGCGCAGCGAACTGCGGGACAGGCCGAGACGTGTCGCCAGGTCGGCCTCCTTGGGGAGCCGATCGCCCGGACGCAGCTCACCGGAGACGATCATGCTCTTGATCCGCTCGATCGCCTCGTCCGTCAACGCCACGACGCCAAGGATAGGGCGGCCTCGGTCGGCGGGCGTCGACGGTTCGGAAGCCCGTCACCGACGGGGAGGGCGCCCCTGTCCGGACGCCCTCCCCTGCGGTGCCGGGCGGCCCCTCAGTCCGTCGGCACCAGGGTGAGGTCGTCGGTGATGAGGACGCGGTCGAGCTTGGCACCGTCCTCGCGGTAGGCGAAGCTGATCGTGTGGGCGCCGGCGGTCAGGCCGGCCAGCACCGTCGCGTCGCTGTCGGTGTCGTCGGTGACGTTCGCCCAGTGCCAGGAGCTCCCGGCCGCGATGTCGTTCCAGTCGGTCCAGGCGCCGTTGTCGAGGCGAACCCAGAACGAGTCGTCCTCGTCGGTCGGTGCGATAACCCGGCCCCAGAGCTTGTACGTGCCGGCGCTGCCGACGGTGAACGGGATGACCGTCGATCCGTTGGAGGGCGCCGACGTCTTGCTGTTGTTGCCGGCGGCGACCGTGACGTAGTGGCCGCCGGACGCGGCCGCGTCGGACTGGACCTGCATCGGCGAGGTCAACATGCCGCTCTCAGCCTCCGCGGTGACCGTCACCGTCGTCGGCGGCGGGGTCGTGCCGCACGAAGCGGTCGAGTTCGACGAGTTGACGGTGGCCGCGGCCCCGGTCGTGGTCTTCGCGTTGGTGACGCAGTAGCCGGTCACCGACTGGAATCCCAGGTCGTACGGGCTCTTGCTGCCCTTCTCGACGGTGAGCCCGTTGAACGTGAGATTGCTGCCCGCGTTGGCGATCACGGCCGGCCGGCCGTCGTCCTTGGCGAAGTCGACCGAGCTGTTCGTGAAGGTGATGTTGTTGGCGTTGTGGATGTACCAGCCGTACGCCGGGCGCGTGCCGAGGCTGTTCGGGTTGTAGTCGCCGTTGTCGCTGGGTACCGAAGTGGACATGGTCCCGTTACCGCCCGGGACGGTGATGTGCACGTTGTTGAAGGTGACGCCGCTGATCCGGTTGCTGCCGGACTGGCCCCACAGGGTCGGACTGAACGACGGGCCGGCGCCGGTGGCGGTGATGTTGTCGTACGTGACGTTGCTGATGTGCCCGACTCCGGGACTGTTGCCGCAGCGTTTACGCGTACCTATCTTTTCCATGATCGGTGAGCGCACGCCCGTCAGGGTGATGTCGCGGTAGTGCACGTCGGAGATGTTCGCGCCGTCCATCGACACCATGCCCAGGCCGGACTTCTGGGCGCCGGTGATCGTGATGTTCTGGAAGTTGTAGTCGCTGAAGTCGCCGCACGTCTCGGAGCCGAACATGAGCGCGTTGCAGCATTGCGCGGACAGATGCGAGCCGGTGACGGTGACGTGTCCGTTGGGAAGCTTCGTGCCGAGGGCGTAGTCGCTCTTGAACACCAGCGCGTCGTCGTTGGCCGCGATGGTGGCGTTGGTGACGGTCACGTCGGAAGCGCTGATGACGTTCCATCCGTCCCGGTCACTCGCGGTGTCGATCCGCAGGCCGTCCGACGTGATGTTGTTGCAGTTGTTGGTGAGGATCGCGAAGTGGCCGCCGCGGCGGAACTGCACGCCGTTGAGCGTCAGCCCGGTGCACCGGGTGAGCGAGAGGATCTTGTCGGCCTCGCCCTTGTCCGGGTTGCCGGTGATGAGGTGGCCGCCGCCGTCGATCGTGCCCGATCCGACGAACCCGATGCCGGTGAGGCGGTCGCCGGAGAACATCGCGTCGTGGAAGTGGCTGTGCCCGTAGTCCTGGTATTGGTCATATGAGTTGGACTCGGCGGCGTCGTAGCCGGTCCCGGACGCACCGCTGATCGTCGAGCCGGAGTCCAGCTGGAAGACGACGTTGCTCTTCAGGTGGATCGTGTTCGCCGACTTGTAGGTGCCGGACGGCACCCGGACGGTGCCGCCGCCGGCGGCCGACGCGGCGTCGACCGCCTTCTGGATCGCCGCGCTGTCGTTGCTGGAGCCGTTTCCGGTGGCTCCGTAGTCGCGGATGTTGAAGGTGCCGGCCGCCGACGCGCTGTTCGCGGCGACGAGGGAGGCACCGAAGGCCAGCGCCGAGACGGCGGCCAGCAACCCTATGAAGCGCCTTCTTCTGGACATGCCCTTCCTTTCCGTGGGGACGGCGTAGCAGAGACATCCGATGTTTTGACGAAATTGACGGTACACATCAGGATGTTTCGATGGAATACTCCAAGAGAGATCCGATGTCTCGAATGGAGGAAGGAACTACAGATGAAGCGACAAATGAGGGCCGTGATCGCGGCGGGCGCGTTGCTGTGCACTCTTGCGGCCGCGACGCCGGCGCACGCGGCGAACCGCGACTGGTCGGTGGAGGTCGTGAGATCCACGGTGGAACGGTTCAAGCCGTCGACCATCGGCGGCTGGAGCTACCCGGTCGGGCTCTATCTGCTCGGCCAGTACGAGGTGTACGAGCGCACCGGCAACCCGGCGTACCTGGCGTTCATCAAGAGCTGGGTCGACCGGTTCGTCGACAGCAAGGGCAACATCGGCCAGAAGTTCGACAACCTGGACAGCATGCTTGCCGGCCGGCTCCTGCTGATCATGTACAGCGAGACCGGGCAGGCGAAGTACAAGACGGCCGCCACGAAGATCCGCAAGCGGCTCGACACCTATCCGCGGACCAGCGACGGCGGCTTCTGGCACGCAGATACCGACAGCCGGGCCTGGCAGCTCTGGTCCGACGGCACGTTCATGCTGCTGCCGTTCCTCGCCGAATACGGCAGGACCGTCGGCGACAGCACGTACGCCTGGGACGAGGCGACCAAGCAACTGGTCATCTACGCCGGCCATCTGCAGCAGCCGAACGGGCTGTTGAAGCACGCGTACGACGAGAAGCACGCGCAGAGCTGGGCCGACCCGAAGACCGGGCTGGCGCCGGAGTATTGGTGCCGCGCGATCGGCTGGTTCGGCATGGCCGCCGAGCAGGTCCTCGACGTCATCCCGGCCGACCACCCGCGCCGGGCCGCCATCGTCGCCATCCTGGCGAACCTGGTGCGCGGCGAGGCGGCCTACCAGGATCCTAAGACCGGGCGCTGGTTCCAGGTGGTCGACAAGGGCAGCCGCCCGGACAACTGGACCGAGACGTCGTGCTCCAGCATGTTCACCTACACCATCGACGTCGCGGTCGCCCGGGGCTACGTGCCGGCCGGCTATCAGGCCAACGCCGACCGCGGCTACCAGGGCGTTCTGGCCGAGCTGTCGATCGGCTCGGACGGGCGCACCAACCTCGCGAACATCTCGATCGGGACCAACGTCGGCTCGTACAGCTACTACATCGGCCGGACCAGGGCGACGAACGATTTCCATGGCCTGGGCGCCTTCCTCCTCATGAACGAGCAGTACGCCTGACCTCGAACACGACTGCCTGCGCGGGGTCCAGGAAGGGTGCGGTGAGCCCGACCGTCGCCAGCACGGAACCGGTTACCTCGATCGGCCCGGCGAGCCATGGCGCCCGCCGGGCCAGATCGGGCCGCGGCAAGCTCAGCTCCGGGCAGACGGCGACGGCATAGAGGGCGTCCGGGTCGAGGCCGGGCAGCCGCAGCCGCGGCGGCGCGGCCGCGACGCTCACTCCCATCTGGGCGTACGCGAAGACGCCGTGCCGCCGATTGTGCGCCACCACGCCGTGCAGCCAGGCGTGCGGATCCGGGTGGTCCGCGGTGACCCGGCGCCCGGTGTGCAGGAGCGGCCGGAGTCGTTTGTAGAGCGCGATCCACGCGGCCAGGGCGTCCAGCTCGGCCGGCGAGCAGGTGGTGATGTCCCACTCGATCCCGGCGTGCGCGAACAGCGCGGTGGCCAGCCGGAACGGCAGGTCGGCGGTGCGGCCGGTGACGTGCGCGCGGGGGGCGCCCACATGGCTGCCCATCAGCTCCGGCGGCAGCAGCAGCCCGGTCCACCGCTGGATGGCCTGCCGCTGCAGCGCGTCGTTGGTGTCCGAGGTCCACACCCGGTCGGCGCGCTCGAGGATGCCGTAGTCGACCCGGCCGCCACCGCCGGCGCACGACTCGATCTCCAGCGCCGGATGCCGCGCCCTCAGCTCGTCGAGCAGCCGATAGACGGCGCGGGTCTGCTCGTGCACCCCGGCGTGTCCATCGTGGACGGCCTCGAGCAGGTCCCGGTTGTGATCCCACTTCAGATAGGCCAGGTCGTACTCGTCGACGAGCCGGTCGAGATGGTGCAGCAGATAGGCGTACGCCTCCGGATGCGCGAGGTCGAGCACCAGCTGTTCGCGTTCCAGCGGGGGCAGCCGGCCCGGGGCGGCCAGGATCCAGTCGGGGTGCTCGCGGGCCAGGTCGGAATCCGGGCTCACCATTTCCGGCTCGACCCACAACCCCATCGCCAGGCCGAGGTCCCGGACCTGCTTGACCAGCGGGTGCAGACCGTCCGGCCAGACGTCGCGGTCGACGGTCCAGTCGCCGAGGCCCTTCATGTCGTCGCGCCGCCCCCGGAACCAGCCGTCGTCGAGGACGAACAGCTCGGCCCCGATCGACCCGGCCCGCTCCGCGAGCTCGCCCAGCTTGGCGAGGTCGTGGTCGAAGTAGACGGCCTCCCAGGTGTTCAGGATGACCCGCCGGGGCGTACGCGGATGGATGTCCCGGGCCCGAAGCCGCTCGTGCAGGCGCGCCGCGAGCCCGTCCAGCCCCTGGTCGGACCAGGCGAAGAAGACCCACGGGCTGCGGTAGGCCTCGCCCGGGGCGAGCCGGACCTCGCCCGGCGCGAGCAGCTCCCCGCCGGCCAGGACCGGTGCCGCCTCGGGCAGGTTCTCCAGCCAGTGCGCGTGGTCGCCGCTCCAACCGGTGTGCGCGGCCCACACCTCGCCGTCGCCGAAGCCGAACCCGGTGGTGCCGACGATGAGCAGCCCGGTCGCGTCGTGACCGGTCTTGCCGCGCCGCGACTCGCGCAGCGTGAGGCCGTGGCGCAGCGGGCCGCGCTGCGGGCTGCGCTCGGCGGCCCACCGGCCGGTGAAATCGAGCAGCTCGGTGATCGGGCCGCCGACCGGCAGCTGGCAGGAGACCGCGTCCACGGTGTAGACGTCGGCGCCCTCGTTGCGGACCTTGGTCGCCATCCGCACCACGCCCGTGGACTCCATGACGATGTGGACGGTCACCGCGACACCGGCCGCCTCGTCGTGCGCCTGGATCCGCAACGCACCGTCGGTCAGCGACCGCTCGTCGACCTCGAAGCGCAGGTGCGGCCAGGTGCCGGCCCGGTGCCCGAGGAGCGCGGGCCGGCCGTGCCAGCCCTGGGCCTGGGCCTGGAGGATCGTGCAGAGGACGCGCGACTCGAGCGACGGGGCGACGGCGTCGCTCAGCCCGGTCAGGGGCCCCGGATCGGCGCCCCAGTGCACGACCCGCGGCAGTCCCGGCCCGCCGACGTCCAGGATCAGCGCGCATCCCGCGGCGGACAGGACGAGCATACGGGGCGCTTCGGCCATGAGGAATCCTGTCTAGAGAGCGGTGGCGCGCGGTGGCGCCGTCGAGTTGCGCACGACCAGTTCGGTGGGCAGCCGCAACGGTTCCGGCGCGCGGCCGGTCTTGCCGGGACCGCCGCCGACGAACTCCAGCAGCGCCTTCACCGCACCGCCGCCCATCGCGTCGGTGTCCTGCCGCACGGTGGTCAGCGACGGCAGCGCGTACGCCGCCAGGTCGATGTCGTCGAATCCGGTGACCGAGACGTCCTGCGGGACGCGCAGACCGTGCTCGTGCAGGGCACGGAGCACGCCGATGGCCATCATGTCGCTCTCGGCGACGACGGCGGTCAGATCGGGCCGGGCGTCGAGCAGGTCGTTGGCCGCCTGATAGGCCCCCTCGGTGGACCAGTCCGAGCGGCGGTGCAGCCCCGGGTCCTCGGAGATCTCGGCCGCGGCGAGGGCGGCGCGGATGCCGCGGAGCCGCTCACCGCCGGACGGGTCGGTCTCGGTGCCGGTGATGCGGGCGATCCGCCGGTGCCCGAGCTCGATCAGGTGTCGCGTCACCGCCTGGGCGCCCTCGTGGTTCTCGGAGGTGACCCAGGTGGCGCACGGACCGGCCGCCACCGCGTCGATGAACACGGTCGGCAGCCGCGCCTCGAGCAGCGCCAGGATGCGTACGTCGTCGGGCGGGCAGGCCACCATGATGGTGCCCGCCACCCGGCGCGCCCGCAGCCTGCGCACGTAGTCCTGGCTGCCGGTCTCGGCCTCGTGCGGCCGGGTCGGCAGCAGCAGGTCGTAGCCCGCGGCCGCGGCGCCGGCCTCGATGCTGCGCAGCACGTTCAGATAGAAGTAGTGCTTCGGCTTGGTCAACTGGGACAGCGCCCACATGTCGTCGGCGAAGAAGCTGATCGCGATCGTCCGCGACGGTCCACCGGACAGCGACTGCGCGGCCACGTCGGGCACGTAGCCCAGGACGGCCGCGGCCGCCTCGACCCGCCGCCGGGTCTCGTCTTTGACCTTCGCGTTGCCCGACAGGGTGCGCGACACCGTGGCGCGTGAGACGCCGGCCAGACGTGCCACCTCATCGCTCGTTGCCAAGATCCACCTTCTCATCAAGCTCACTATGAACGCGCGTACAAGAACCGAGAGCCATCATTCAGGTTCGGCCCTCCGCCTGTCAACGAGGCTAATAGGAAGGCTTTCTGTCGATCTCTTGACCGTGGTTCGGCGACGGGAGTACGTTCGCCAGCACACCGAATGTACGCGCGTTCACGATCTCGAGAAATCCACGCCAATCGATCAGAGGGCGCCTCTTATGACCACGCTTTCCAGACGCGGCCTGCTCGCCGCCGGCGGCGCTGTCGTCGTCGCGGCGGCGACCAGCGCGTGCAGCGTCAAAGAACCGTCCAGCTCGTCCGGCCAGAAGGCGATCACGTTTCTCACGTTCGAGACCCCGAACCTGACGCCCGCCTATTGGGACGCGGCGATCAAACGGGTCACCGGCAAGAACCCGGACATCAAGGTTCAGAAGCTGGTGTCGCCCACCGCCGACGGCCGCACCGACTATGCCAAGCAGCTGCTCACCTCGGGCCAGTTCCCGGATGTGATGATCGCGGTCTCGCCGGCCGGGTTCGCCGAGGCCGGCGCGCTTTACGCGTGGTCGCCCGCCGAGCTCAAGGACTTCGTCTACCCGACCGCCAACCCGATCAAGGGCAAGTACTACCAGCTGCCGGCGAACACGCAGACGATCCCGCCGGTCTACTACAACAAGCCGATGTTCGCCGAGGCGGGCATCACCACCACACCGACCACCTGGGCCCAGCTGCTGACCGCCGCCGCGGCGCTGAAAGCCAAGGGCCGCACGCCGTTCGTGGTCGGCGGGGGCAAGGACGCGTTCGCCTCCGCGATGATCCTCGACGGCATCGTCAGCGTCGACATCTACGGCACCACGCCCGACTGGATGACCAGGCGGCGGGCCGGGACGGTGAAGTTCTCCGACGCCGACTTCACCGCGGCGCTGGCCAAGTTCGCCGATCTCGCGGCCAAGGGCTACCTCAAGGCCTCCGACGTGTCCCGCGACTATGCCGCGACCGAGCAGGCGTTCCTGGACGGCAAGGGCGCCATGTACCCGATGGGCAACTGGTTCGCCGCCAACGCCGACGGGAAGTCGCATTCGTTCGAGATCGGCGTGTTCAACCTGCCCAGTGCCGACGGCCGCACCGTGGTCCCGGCGTACACCGGCGGAGGCATGATCGTCAGCGCCAAGGCGGCCAATCTGGACACGGCGAAGCGGTTCGCGCTGGCGTTCCAGGTCGACAAGACCCAGCTGGACGCGTCGGTGAAGGCCGACGGCCTGATCCCGGCCATCAAGGGCTACACGCCGCCGTCCACGGTCGGCCCGGTCTATCGGGCCGGCTACGACCTCTATCAGCAGGCGGTGACGAAGAACGAGGTCGTCCACGCGTTCCGCTGGGAGACGGCCGACGACGGGCTGCTGCCGGGGATGACCGACAAGGTCGACGCCGCCGCGCAGGACCTCATCACCGGCCGCAAGAACCCGGCGCAGGCCGGCGCATATCTGGACGCCGAGTGGGCGAAGGCGGGCGGCTGAGCGATGTCGGCCGTTCGCACCCCCGAGGCGCGTCCGCTCCGCGTACGGACGCCGGCGGCGCCACGCCGCCGGCAGCGCCGGGGCAGGCTCCGGCATTTCGGCCTGTTCGCGGCGCCCGGCGTGACGGTCTACCTCTGTTTTGTGGTGGCGCCGATCGCGGTGAGCTTCGGTTACAGCCTGACCAACGCCAATCCGTTCAACCCGCCCACCCGATTCACCGGCCTGCACAACTATGACCAACTGCTGCACGACCCGGAGTTCTGGACGGCCCTGCGCGTCACGACGGTCCTGACCCTGATCGTGACCATCGTGCCCAACGTGGCCGGGCTCGGGATCGCGCTGCTCCTCGACCGGCGCGGCAAGTTCTACAACGCGCTTCGCAGCGTCTTCTTCACCCCGGTGATCCTCAGTTCGGTGGTGGTCAGCATCGTCTGGTCGCGCCTGCTCGACGCGGGCGGGCCGGTGAACGAGGCGCTGCGCGCGCTTGGCCGGCACGATCCGCCCGGCTGGCTGTCCGACCCGGCGTACGCGCTGTATGCGGTGGCGTCGATCATCTCCTGGCAGATGCTCGGGTTCTGCGTCGTCGTCTATCTCGCCGGCCTGCAGGGCATCCCGCAGGAGCTGATGGAGGCGGCGGAGCTCGACCGGGCGGGCCCGGTACGCCGGTTCCGGCACGTGGTCTGGCCGCTGCTCGCCCCGGCGCTGACGGTGAACACGGTGGTGCTGCTCATCTCGGCGTTCAAGACTTACGACTACATCAAGGTGATCACGAACGGCGGGCCCGGCGCCGGCACGACCGCCACGATCGCGTTCGACGTGCTGCAGACCGGATTCGACGCCAACCACGTCGGCTACGCCTCGGCGATGGCGATGGCGATGCTGGTCATCGTCGCGGCCGCGACCGCCGTGGCGCTGCGGATCCTGCGGGCGCGGGAGGTGAACCTGTGACCGGCCGATTCGCCTGGGTCCGCCCCCTCGTCGCCACCTGCCTGTGCGCGGTGTTCTTCGTCCCGCTCTATCTGGTGCTGACCAACACCTTCAAACCGGGTGACCGGATCTCCGGTTCGCCGGCATCGCTGCCCTGGCCGCCGACGCTGCACAACATCGAGGCGGTGCTGACCCGTCCGGACCGGTTGTTCTGGGTCTCGCTCGCCAACAGCGTGCTCATCACCTCGGTCTCCGTCGTGGCGCTGACCGTGCTGTCGGCGATGCTCGGACACTATCTGGCCCGTTCGCGGTCGCAGTGGGCCCGGGTGCTGACGCTGGTCCTGCTCGCCGGCTTGATGATTCCCCCGCAGGTGATCCTCATCCCGATCTCCGATGTGCTGCGCGCCGGCCACCTGATGGGCACGATCCAGGGCCTGGTGTTGTTCAACGTCGGTTACTACGTGCCGTTCGGCGTGTTCGTGTTCTCCGGTTTCATCCGAACCGTGCCGCTGGAGCTGGAAGAAGCGGCCACCGTGGACGGAGCGAGCCCGGCCAAGGTCTTCTGGCGGATCGTCTTCCCGTTGCTGCGACCGGCCAGCGCCAGCGTCATGATCTTCCTTGGGGTCTGGATCTGGAACGACTTCATCGACCCCCTGATCATCCTGGGCCCGGGCCGCGGCACGACGGTCACCACCGGTGTCTACCGGGCGGTCGGGCAATACCAGTCGGACTTCGGTTCCGTGTTCGCGCTCATGTTCCTCGCAACGCTGCCCGTGCTCGCCTTCTATCTCGCATTGCAGCGGCATTTCGTCAAAGGACTCACCGGCGGCGCCACCAAAGGCTAGGAGAAGCCATGAAACGTTTACCTTGGATCAGGGCTGCCCAGACGGTGACGCTGACGGCGACGACCGTTCTCGCCGTCGGACAAGCGAACCCGGCAACCGCCTCGGACAACGGACTGTCGATCCGGCCGGCGATGGGGTGGAGCAGCTGGAGCTTCGTCCGGCGTACCCCGACCGAGGCCGCCATCAAGGCGCAGGCCGACGCCCTGAGAAGTAGCGGCATCGCCGCACACGGCTTCGTCTACGTGAACCTCGACGACTTCTGGATGAAGTGCGACAGCAACGGCCCGGTCGTCGACGGCAACGGCCGGTGGGTGGTGGACACCGCCAAGTTCCCCGACGGGATGAAGGCACTCGCCGACTACGTGCACGCCGACGGCCTGAAGTTCGGCCTCTATGTCACCCCCGGCATCGCCCAGAACGCGGTCACCAAGAACACGCCGATCGCGGGCACCTCGCACCACGCGACCGACATCGCGGTCACCTCGACAAGCGAGAAGAACTACAACTGCAAGCACATGTACGGCATCGACTACAGCAAGGCGGGCGCGCAGGAGTTCGTCGACTCGTGGGCCGCGCAGTTCGCCTCCTGGGGCGTCGACTATCTCAAGATCGACGGTGTGGGCAGCTCGGACATCCCCGACGTGAAGGCCTGGGCGAGCGCCCTGCGCGCCTCCGGCCGGCCGATCAACTACGCGCTGTCCAACAACCTCGCGATCGCCGACGCGGCCACCTGGAAGCAGTACGCGAACAGCTGGCGCACCCAGGGCGATGTCGAGTGCTACTGCGGCCCTGGCGCCAACGGCAGCGGCTACCCGATCACGGACTGGCCACACGTCAGCG
The DNA here is from genome assembly GCF_040682075.1 of Actinoplanes sp. NPDC051411. Taxonomy (NCBI): domain Bacteria; kingdom Bacillati; phylum Actinomycetota; class Actinomycetes; order Micromonosporales; family Micromonosporaceae; genus Actinoplanes; species Actinoplanes sp. NPDC051411. Next base: position 34,546 of record NZ_JBFBAD010000089.1, read on the forward strand.
CGCGGTTCGCCACGGCGGCGTCCTGGCAGCCGTACGCGGGCCCGGGCGGCTGGAACGACCTCGACTCCCTCGAGGTCGGCAACGGCGACCAGATCGGGCTCACCGCCGACCAGCGCCGCAGCCAGTTCACCCTCTGGTCGATGGCCGCCTCGCCGCTGCTGCTCGGTACCGACCTGACCCATCTGGACAGCACCGACAAGGCCATGCTGACCAACGACCGGCTGATCGGCGTGGACCAGGACGGCGTCGCCGCCAAGCGGATCGTCAACAGCGGCAACAACCAGGTGTTCAGCAAGCGCGAGGCCGACGGCTCCTACGTCGTGGCCCTGTTCAACACTGCGACCACCGGCTCGTCGACCGTCTCGGTGAGCTGGTCGCAGGTCGGCTTCACCGGTTCGGCCGCCGTCACCGACCTCTGGTCCGGATCGAGCCAGGGCACGGTCAGCGGCTCCTACAGCGCCACCTTGCGCCCGGGTGAGACCCGGCTGATCCGCGCGGTGCCGGCCGGCGGCGGCGGGGTCACCGTCGAGGCCGAGGCGTCCGGCAACACGCTCGCCGGTGCGGCCGCGACCGCAGCCTGCTCGACCTGCTCCGGCGGGGCGAAGGTGCGGTTCATCGGCAACGGCGCCGCCAACTACGAAACCATCAACAACGTCACGGCCGGCGCCGCCGGCAACCACCAGCTCACCATCACGTACGAGGTGGACGGCACTCGCACCTTCTACGTCAGCGTCAACGGCGGCACCCCTGTCCAGGTGCCGGTGACGGGCACGAGCTGGTCCGCGCCCGCTCACGCCACGGTGACCGTGGCCCTGGCCGCCGGCACCAACAGCCTGACCTTCTCCAACCCCTCCGCGTACGCACCGGATCTGGACCAGATCTCGGTCAGCTAGTGCTCTCGAAAGGGGTACCCCCGTGCCATTCTCCAAGCCCGTCCGCCGGTGGCCCGGCGTGGCCTTCCTGGCGCTGGTCGCGCTGCTCGCGACGATGTTCGTCGCCACCCGCCCCGCTCGCGCCGATCTGACCAATCCGCGGCAGGATTTCCTGCGCGCGTCCACCAGCGGCCTGTTCCTGCACTGGGGCATGCTCACCTCGCCCGGCTACACCAGCTGCTCGGCCTGGGAAAGTGCGATCACCAGCGGCGGCTGGAACGCCGGCTACTGGGTGAGCGAGGCCCAGAAGCTGCACGCCAGTTACATCACGCTGGCCACCTTCCACAGCAAGCTCGGTTATGGCCGGGCCTGGCCGTCGAGCATCCCCGGAACGTGCAGCACCAAGCGCGATTTCCTGGGGGAGCTGATCACCGCGGCGCACGCGGCCGGCCTCCGGGTGATCCTCTACATGACCAACGACGCGCAGTGGCACGACCTGAACGACCACGAGTGGATGGATTCCGCCGCCTACTCCGCCTACAAAGGACATACGGTCGACCTGGACACCCCGGATGGCTTCGGCGAATACAGCTACGACAACTTCTTCGACGTGATGGAGAGCCACCCGTCGCTCGACGGATTCTGGGTCGACAACGACAACCAGTACTGGCTCGACCACAACCTCTACGCGCAGATCTACCAGCTGCACCCGAACATGACGATCAGCAACAACAATGAAGACACGCCCATCATGGACATGATCAGCAACGAGCAGAAGACCGGCATGACACCGGCGTACGACATGCCGCAGGCCTATTACACTGCTCAGCCGCGGCTGACCGAGGCGGACTACAAGCTGCCGTCCTCCGGCGCGTGGTGGTACGACGGCTCGAACTCTTCGGTCGACTATGCCCTGAACATCGGGCGGTACATCGCCAACGCCGGTTCGTCGGTGAAGTCGCTGATGGCCGAGACCGCTCAAGTGAACGGCAAGTTCCCGTCCAACCAGGTCGACTTCAACAACTTCATGAAGTCGTATCTGCCCCCGATCTGGGAGTCCATCGGCGGCGACGAGGGCGGCGGCTTCATGTACGGCGGCCTGCCGGGTGGCAACTTCGGAAACGGCGCCTACGGCTACACGACCATCAACAAGACCAATCCGAACCTGCAGTACGTGCACGTCGTCACCAAGCCCACCTCGGGCAGCTCGGTGAAGCTGCGCGACAGCGGTTACGTGGTGTCCCAGGTGACGAACCTGCGCACCGGCGCGCCGGTCAGCTTCAGCCAGGGCAGCGGATTGCTCACGATCAGCGGCGTCTCGAGCTGGGACCAGTACGACACCGTGTTCAAGGTGACCATGTCCGGTCGGACCGGAATCGCCACCGGGGTGAAGGCGACCGCGACATCGTCGGCGAGCGGGCACGCGGCGGCCAACCTGGTCGACGGGTCCTACCTGAACTACTGGGACAGCGACAAGACGACCCCGGTGTCGATCACGCTCGACCAGGGCTCGGCGCGCGACGTCGCCTACCTGGCCGTGAACCAGCGCGAGGACACGATCACGCAGACCGCGAGCTCGTCCGCCCGGATCCAGAACTACAAGGTCCTGACGAGCAGCGACAACAAGACATTCACCAGCGTCAAGTCCGGCACGCTGCCCAACGCTCGCGGCGCCCAGTTCATCGGCGTGGGCAAGTCGGCCCGGTACATCCGGCTGGAGGTGGACAGCACCTACGCGTCGTCCAAGCAGTTGCGCATCGACGAGATGTGGCTCGGCTCGGCGTATGCGGGCGGCGGCAGCACCACACCGCCGGCCGCCACCGTCGAGGCCGAGGCGTCCGGCAACACCCTCTCCGGCGCGGCCGCCGTCACCTCGTGCCCGACCTGTTCGGGGGGCGCCAAGGTGCGGTTCATCGGCAACAACGGCAGCAACTACGCGATCGTCAACAACCTCGCTGCCGGCTCGGCCGGCAACCACCAGCTGACCATCACGTACGAGGTGAGCGGCACCCGTACGTTCGATCTGAGCGTCAACGGGGCCGCCGCCATCGCGGTCAACTGCACCGGCACCGACTTCAATACCCCGGCCACGACCACCGTCACGGTGCCGCTGGTCGCCGGCAGCAACAGCATCAAGTTCTCCAACACCAGCGCGTACGCCCCCGACCTGGACGCCGTCACGGTCCGGTGAGAGGAGACACGATGAGACTCAAAACGCTGCTGACCGGCGCCACAGCGGCCGTCCTCATGGTGCTCGCCGGTGCCGTCGCCGAGGCCGCCGTCAGCGATACGTTGCTGTCGCTGAACAAACCCGCCACCGCGTCGTCGTCGGGTGGCTGTTGCGGACCCGCGAACGTGGACGACGGCGACACCTCGACCCGGTGGGCCAGCGGCTCGAACATCGACCCGTCCTGGATCTATCTCGACCTCGGCGCCACCTACGCCGTGCACCGCGTGCAGCTGACCTGGGACGCGTCCTGCGCAACCGCCTACCAGGTGCAGACGTCGCCCGACCACCTCACCTGGACCACGATCTACGCCACGACGGCGGGCAACGGCGGCGTGGAGAACCACACCGGCCTCTCCGGCACCGGCCGCTACGTGCGGATGAACGGCACGAAACGCTGCCGCTCGGACTCCTCACATGGCTACTCGCTGCAGGAGTTCGCCGTCTACGGCGTGGGCGGCGACACCAGCCCACCCGGCGTGCCCGGCACCCCCACGCTGGTCAGCGACACGGCCACCAGCGCCACCGTCGCCTGGACGGCCGCTACCGACAATGTCGGCGTCGCCGGCTACGACATCTACCACGACGGTCAGTTGTGTGCGAGCGTCGACGAGGCCACCCTCACCGGCACCTGCACCGGGCTCGGCCCCAAAACTACGTACGGGTTCTACATCAACGCCCGCGACGCCGCCGGCAACGTGTCCCAGCCGAGCGGCACGCTGTCGGTGACGACGCCCGGCTCCGACGACCACACCGCGCCGAGCGTGCCCGGCAGCGTGCATACGACGTCGGTCACCAGCACCAGCATCGCGCTCGCGTGGACCGCGTCGACCGACGACACCGGCGTGACCGGCTACACCGTCTACGACGTCTCGACCTCGCCGCGTACGAAGATCGGCTCGTCCAGCGGCAGCGCGCCCAACGCCTCGCTCGGCGCGCTTACCCCCAACCACACCTACAAGCTGGTCGTCACCGCGTCCGACGCCAACAAGAACGAGAGTGGCCCGAGCACCGAACTGGACGTCACCACCCCCGGCGGTGGCTGCACCCAGCCGATCTGCACGGTGACCCAGGTCGGCACCGACGACGACGTGGTGTGGGGCCTGGTGACCCTCCCGGACGGCACGATCCTGTTCAACGAGCGGGATTCGCATTCGATCGTCCACCTCAACCCCAAGACCGGGGCCAAGAAGACCATCGGCTCGGTGCCGAACACCCAAAGCACCGACGGCGAGGGCGGCCTCACCGGGCTGGAGGTCAACCCGGTCAGCTACTCCAGCGACCACTGGCTCTACGTCATGCACACCTCGCCGACCGACAACCGGATCGTACGGATCAAGTACGACGCGGCGGCCGACTCGCTGACCACGAGCACCGAGCAGGTGCTGCTGACCGGCATCGCGCGCAACAAATACCACAACGGCGGCCGGCTGCGGTTCAGCCCGGACGGCAAGTATCTCTTCGCCGGCACCGGCGACGCCCAGAACGGAGACAACGCACAGAACACGAAGAGCCTCAACGGCAAGGTGCTGCGCATCAACCCGGACGGCACCATCCCGTCGGACAACCCGTTCGGCAACGCGGTCTGGAGCTATGGGCACCGCAACGTGCAGGGGCTAGCGTTCGACTCCCAGGGCCGGCTGTGGGAGCAGGAGTTCGGCAACAGCGTCATGGACGAGACCAACCTGATCACCAAGGGCGGCAATTACGGCTGGCCGTCCTGCGAGGGCACCAGCGGCACGTGCGGCACCAGCGGGTTCATCGCGCCCAAGCACACGTATCCGGTGGCGCAGGGCTCGTGCAGCGGCATTGCCGTGATCCGAGACCTGCTCTACGTCGCCTGCCAGCGCGGCACCCGCCTCTACCGAGAAGTGATCAGCGGCAGCAGTTTGAGCAACGTGCAGATCTTCTTCAACGGCACGTACGGCCGGCTCCGCACCGCCGAACCGTCCCCGGACGGCGGCATGTGGCTGGCCACCTCCAACGACGGCGACAAGGACAGCACGCCGCACAACAGCAACAACGTCATCCTCCACGTGAGCCTGGGCTCAGGCTCGTAGATCGCCGGCCGCCCCGTGCCGCAAGGGCGCAGGGCGGCCCGCCGTCGGCGGAGATTCGGCGCAGCAGTGCCAGGAGGAGCCGCTGGCGGGCCGGTCCCGGGTCGACCCCGAGCCGCTCGGCCAGCCTGTACCGTGCCAGAACTCGTCGCACACAGGGTGAGCTGGGATTTCCCAGTCTGGTAACGCTCATGCGGCCAGCGACCGGCCGTGTATCGCGATGTTTGGGTCGTACCGCGTTCCGTCACCCGGGCGCCGATCTAGGTTTTGTGCCAGTTTCGGATGTCGACATAAACCTGGATGCGCTCGCGACGCACGCGAGATCAGCCAGTTGGCGGCGAGTCGACGCCACCCGACACGCGGTAGGCGCTGCCGTCGGGTTCTGCGACGCGACATGACGCTGGTGCAGGCGGCCTCTCCCGCGCTTGTGCCCCAGAGCGGACGTCCGGCTCGGATGATCACCGCTGTGCCGGGGGAACTGTCTCGTTCGCGCGGAACCAGCGCTTTCCTCGTTAAAAGGTCCCGGAGGCTTGGACCAAGCCGGTGGGCGACTTTTGCCGCTGCAGATCTACCGCAGCGAGGTGAAGTCGATCCCGTCATCGGTCTGTACTCGAAGCGGATTCCGTTTAGACAGTTCGGGCAGCCCGAAGTCGGGTGGGCAGATCTCGTTGCTGCCGTGGTGCTTGCGGGGTCACTCTCCGGAAGGCCGGCCACGGCTGCGGCAGGTGGGGTAGGTCCGGACAGAAGGCACCAGCACTCAGGCAGCTGTTTCGGCGCCGTGCCGTCTCGGCGACACCGACACCGACGTCGCCGTGACCGCCAGCATCGGCATCGCGCTGGGCGCCGACGGCTA